>JAZANE010000094.1:0-4405 GCA_036228785.1 Chloroflexota bacterium | reverse complement strand
TTATGGAACTATACTTGGAATAAACGCTTTTCCAATGGCTATTGGTATGATGATTGCTCCAGTAATAGTAGGCTATTTATACGATACTTATGACACTTATTACTATTCATTCTTAGTCATGTCGGCTTTATGTATCCTATCTTGTATACTAATAAGTATTATAAAAAATCCAAAAAATTATGAAAAAAATCAAACCAATTGAACAAATCGCAGATGAAATAGGTCTTGGAAAAGAATCTATAGAATTATACGGAAATTATAAGGCTAAAATCCCTTTAGAAAATATCGATAAAAGTAAAAAGTCCAAACTTGTAGTAGTCACTGCGATTACTCCAACTCCTCTTGGTGAGGGAAAATCAACGACAGCCATAGGTCTAACTCAGGGATTAGGTAAAATAAATAAAAATGTTGCTCTAACGATAAGACAGCCTTCTTTGGGACCTGTTTTTGGTCATAAGGGTGGTGGTACAGGAGGAGGCTATGCAACAGTTGAGCCTGCTGTAGATATAAATTTACATTTCAATGGAGATTTCCATGCAATGGAATCTGCACATAATCTTTTAGCTGCAATGGTTGATAATAATGTATACCGAAGTGCAATCAAAGATTTTTATCCTGAAAATATAACTTGGAGAAGAGTTACAGACGCAGAAGACAGATCATTAAGAAATGTTATCGCAGGTACCGGAGGAAAAAATACATCTCCTTTAAGAAATACAGGTTTCGATATTTCTGCTGCATCAGAAATAATGGCAATTTTAGCACTTACAGATTCCTACAAAGACTTAAGAGAAAGATTAGGAAACATTGTAGTTGGATGGAAAAAAGATAAAACTCCTGTTTTAGCAAAAGAAATTAATGCAGTGGGGTCAATGATGGCTTTACTCAAAGATGCAATAAAACCAAATTTAGCACAAACTATAGAAGGACAACCTGCTATTGTTCATATGGGCCCTTTTGGAAATATTGCTCATGGTTGTTCATCCATCATCGCAGATCAAATGGCTTCAACTTTTTCAGAGTATGTCATTACAGAGGCAGGTTTTGGCGCAGATTTAGGTTTTGAAAAATTCATGGATATCAAAGTCAGGCAAGGAGGGCCAAAGCCTTTTTGCGCAGTCATAGTAGCTACAGTAAGAGGTTTGAAATGGCATGGTGGGATTGAAGTTAAAAATCTATCCGAAAATAGCAATGCTGCTATAAGAAAGGGATCTGAAAATCTTATCAATGCGATAAGGATCGTCTCCAAGTATGGATTGCGATCAGTTGTAGCAATCAATCTTTTTCCAGATGACAAAAAAGAGGAGATAGACCTTATAAAGAAAATTTGTCTCGAAAATAATTCAATTGCAATAGAATCAAATGGATTCTCAAAAGGTGGAGAAGGAATGATTGATTTAGCTGAATATATTGCTAGTTTAGATGAAGATAATAAAGATATATCATTGTTGTATGATGACCAAGATAGTCCAATAAATAAAGTTGAGACATTAGCAAAAGAAATTTACTCTGCTGAAAAAGTTTCTTGGGGACCAATGACAAGAACAACTCTAAGACAATTTGAAAATCAAGGTTGGAATTTTCCAATTTGTATGGCTAAAACACATTTATCTGTTTCTGCTAATCCAAAGTTAAGGGGTGCCCCCAAAGGACATACGATTCCTATAAGAGAAGCAAGAGTTTTAGGTGGAGCAAAGCAAATAGTTACTTTAGCTGGTGACATCATTACACTTCCAGGTCTACCAAGTAATCCAAATGCTTTTGATATTGATCTAAACGATGATGGAGAAATTATAAATATATTATCTACTTAGTGACTGGATTTATAATGTTTACTAAGAATATCTGAACCGTAATCTCCATCAAAATCCCTTAAAACAGAATGGATATGATTTGCATCATTTTGTGTATTATCATACTCAATTAAGAATTTATCATGTTTTATAAAATAATAATGTCCTTCTGAAATTTCCGTTGAACCTGCCCAAGCAAAAGTAGTATTTTCAAATCCATGGCTGATCATCTCTTTATTATATGTTTTTGCATATTCTTCAGAAAATCTTGAAGTATAAACCTTTATAAGATTTATTAGGTTATCTTTTTGTGAAGAACTCATTAAATCAAAATTCAAACCTTTAACAAATTCTTGATTATTAAAATCTCTATAGTTTGCAGTCAAAATATCTGATGGAGCATTTTCATTTATAATTGCAGTTTTTCTATTATCATCTGAAAGTGATAAGACAAGTTTTCTAGCTAAATCTTCTTCATTATCTAGTGCTCTAAAACCTTTGTTTTCTCCATCAATGACTTTTGCAGGATTAGCTCCAAAAAATAAAGGATGCATAGATATAAAATCTTTTATTATGTTAACTGTCAAACCAATATGGTGACCACCAAATCTGTATCCCCAGGGTGAATCTTTTGATCGAGGATCTCCAAAAAGGGCAAACCAATATCTCTCTTGAGATCTTACCCATTGACCATTACCTCCTTCTGAAGACATAGAATGTCTTGCCTCATAAACTCCTAAAACAGACTCTAAATTGATAATGGATCTTGCAGTTTTGTATCCTTTTGAAGAGTATGTCAATTCAAGTAATTCAAATAACAGTTTTCTTTGGTATGGTTTCATGTCAAAAACTAATAGACCATTTTGTTTATGAGGGGTGTAGTACCAAATAAATCTTTCATCATCATTAAAATCGAAACTTACGACTTTAGTTTGATTTTCATCTAAAGAGTTTAAGATTTCTAAAACCTTTTCTGAAAGTTTTTTGATTTTCTTGATATATTGACTCATAGTTAACTTGGTGATTGTTTTTATCTTATATTATTATTTTTCTATATAAAACTTTACATAAAGTAAATCAGTTTAACAAAATAATATGATGAAAATTACAATTACAGGCTCGAGTGGTTATCTTGGTAGGGAAATTATTAGATTTCTTGAAAAAAATAATTTTGCAATAAATTCTATGACAAGAAAAAAAGATAACTCATGTTTTTGGGATCCTGAAAACAAAAACATCAATTATGAAATAATTGATAATTCTGATGTTATTATCAACCTAAACGGAGCTAAGATAATTCAGCCTTTTAGGAGAAAAAAATTATCCAAAATTATTTCTAGTAGAATAAAACCTACTCGATTACTTTTTGAAACAATAAAAAAATCTAATACTCCACCAAAGCTTATAATTTCAGCTTCAGCTACTGGTTTTTATGGCAATAGGCCAAATGAAATTATTGACGAGAAATCACCTAAAGGAAGAGGATTGATTCCAGATATAGCTGAAGAGTGGGAACAAAATATAAAACTTAATAATACAAGAGTCGTTTATCTAAGATTAGGAACAGTTATAGATAAAAATTCTGATATTTATTTCTATATGAAAAAATACGGAAGAATTATAGGAGCTAATAGAATTGGTAATGGATTAAATTATTTTCCTTGGATTTCAAATATTGATGTTTGTAGATCAATACTTCACGTAATTAATAAAAGCGAAATTTCAGGGCCAGTGAATATAGTTTCAAACAATCCTATCTATTTTAAGGATGTTATGGAAAGTTTAAATAAAAAAATTAACCCATTAGTAAAATTTCCACTACCTGCAGCTGCTATTAATATGATTTTTGGAAAGCTAGGAGAGGAAATATTACTTAGCAATCAGAGAATTTTACCTACAAAACTAAAGGAATCTGGATTTACGTGGTTAAAAACATCCCCATTTGGAAGTATTACTTAGATTCTCTAACCATTTTTCTCAATACAAAAGGTAAAAGACCTCCATTGTAATAATATTCAGCTTCTATTTGGGTGTCTATTCTTAGTAATGTTTTGAATCTTACTTCAGAGCCATCTTCTTTCTTTGCTAAAACTTCAATCTCAGAGTTTGGAGTAATTTTATCTTCCAAAGCAAAGAAATCATAATGTTCTGATCCGTCTAATCGTAAATTTTCAAAGCTGTCTCCATTTTGAAATTGAAGCGGAACAATTCCCATACCTACTAAGTTTGATCTATGAATTCTCTCAAAACTCTCAGCTATGACTACTTTTACTCCTAGCAAAGCTGGTCCTTTTGCAGCCCAGTCCCTTGAAGATCCAGTACCATACTCTTTACCAGCTATAACTATCAATGGGGTTTCCTCTTTTTGATATAGTTCAGATGCTTCAAAAATTCTCATCTTTTCTCCACTTGGAAAATGAATAGTCCAATCTCCTTCGTCGTCTAAAATTTGATTTCTAAGCCTAATATTTCCAAAGGTTCCTCGTACCATAATATTATGATTACCTCTTCTAGATCCATATGAATTGAATTCAAATCTTGGAACATCACTAGAAATAAGCAATTGTCCTGACGGAGCTGATTGAGGAATAGAACCTGCGGGAGAAATATGA
>JAZANE010000093.1:0-4842 GCA_036228785.1 Chloroflexota bacterium | reverse complement strand
TTTCAGATAACTTAGAAGTTGTGGTCAAGTTTAATTTTTTATCTTTTATAAGCCTAGAAACATTCAATACAGTTTTAGCTTTTGTTGTAGAAAATCCCATGTCTTTCAGTTTTTGTTCTGAAGATTTTTCATCTAGATAATCAATTTCTTCTCCATAGTATTTAATAAATCGATTATAGATACTTGCTGCGGAACTAATACTTAGTTGTTGGCCAACAATAATTCTTACTAAAGATAAAAAATCAGATTTTTTCTTATAATCATCTAAAATTTGAAAATTTTCTTTTTCAAAAAACTTTATAAATTTTCCAAGGTTTTTATCAGACTTAATTAGAAAACTAATTATTTTGTTTTGTTCCAAATCATTTTTACTCATTAATTTATAATATTAAAGTAAAGTTTTTTTGAATATAAGAAAAATATGAATAATCAGAAATATATAGATCCAAAAGTTGTTGGTGTTGGAATATTAGAGTTAGATGGCAAGATCCTTTTAGTTAAAAGAGGTATAGAACCTGGTTATGGGCAATGGAGTATGCCATCGGGATATATAAATAGATTTGAAAAAGTTGAAGATGCTATAGAGAGAGAACTATTGGAAGAATGTGGAATTATAGTTAAAGCTAAGTGGATTTCCGGAGTATATTCAAGTGAAAAATCTCCAATAATATTATTAGTTTGGAACTTAATTTATATTTCTGGAGATGTAAAACCCTTAGATGAAACTCTAGAGGTTGCTTTTTATAGTATTGATGAAATGCCAAAATTGGCTTTTGAACATGATAAAAAAATAATTTCTGATTGGATTAGACTAAAAAAGATTATGTAATTTTGTGAGTTTCAATTAGTCTTTTTACTCTCTTCCAGATTGAATCAGCTACTCTAGCTTCAGATTGTTGTGCCCCTACAATGCTCCATGAAGACCTATCTTTATTAGCCATTTCCAAATAGCCATTTCTAACTTTATTATGGAAATTAATATTCATTTTCTCGAAACGGTTTCCTTCAAAATTTTCTCTTTTATTTTTTTTAGAATTTTCTAGTGAAGAAAGTTCAATATTTACTGATTTATTTATTCTATTACTTGAAATATTGGGATCAATATCAAGAAGAATAGTAAGATCTGGTTTATAGTCTTCTATTGTTATTTTATTGAGATTATTTATTATCTCTAAATCTACTCCTTTCCCATATCCCTGGTATGCTAGAGTTGAGTGAATAAATCTATCCACAATAACTGTTACTCCTTTATCAAGGGCAGGGCCTATAACTGATTTACATAATTCAGCTCTTGCAGCACAAAATAAGTATGTTTCAGCAAGTGGATTCTGTATATTTTTTGACTTAACCCATTTCCTTACTTGCTCTCCTAACATAGTATTACCTGGCTCATGTATGAGAATTGAGTTAATACCTTCATCAACTAGTTTTTTTACAAGTCTCTTGCATTGAGTTGATTTACCTGACCCCTCACCACCTTCGAAAGTAATTAATAAACCTTTAGTTAAGATATTTTTGGATGACTTCCCGTCTGATGGGAAATTAAATAACTTAAGATTTCTATCTGAATTTTTTTTTGTAGTCATTGCATTCTTTTTTTTAGAATAATTCTTCTTTTGCTATTTTCTCCAATTGATTTAGTACTAATTCCTTCATTTGAAGCAAAAAAGTGCTGCATCCTTCTAACTTTAGAATCTTGTGGAGAAAGTTCAAATTCATTTTCTCCATTTTTTATTTTATTTATTCCAAGCTTAACTTCATTTAAGGCTTCTGCGTTATCCATGTCAAGTTTATTTTTGTTGGGATTTTTATTTAGAGGTTTTTCATAAGTTATTTTTTCAAGAAATCTACCTATTTGATCACTTGATCCTTTCTTAATAAGATGAATCGGAATCCCAACTTTTTCCGCCATTTCAATTATTTTTGGTTTTGGTTCTTTAGAATAATTAGCCTTTGTTGTAAGGATAATTTTAGCTGTTTCAGGATTAGAAACTATTCTAACACTAGAAAAATAAGATTTTGATAATTTTTTAAGCTTATCTTTTTGCAATCCATAAGGGAAAACGTTTATTTTTTTTACAGATTTATTTTCTGTAAGTTTTTCTTTTGCTTCAATAATGTTTTCTGTTTTTTCTTCAGAGATTTGATCATCAACTTTTGAATCTTTTGATTTACTAAGCTTATCTCCATCAATTTTTCTGATTTCAACATCTGTTGCAATTCCTCTTAATTTTTTATCGACTGCAAGTCCTACATCAAAATGTACTGCTACTTCATTTCTATTAATTATTTCAACTAATATATCGAAAGTCGGTTCAAATTCTCTTTCTAATACAGTTTTTTGAGTTTTTCTTCTTCTAGCCTCAATATCTCCTAATGTTACGGATTTTACTCCTCCTACTAAATCGCTGAGTGTAGGATTAATTATGATGTTGTCTAAGGTATTACCGTGAGCTGTAGCAACTAATTGAACTCCTCTTTCTGCAATAGTTCTTGCAGCCATAGATTCTTTTTCTGTACTTATTTCATCAATAACTATCACTTGGGGCATATGATTTTCTACTGCCTCAATCATTACATCATGCTGCATATTAGTATTTTTTACTTGCATTCTTCGTGCAGAACCTATTGCGGGATGCGGTATATCGCCATCTCCAGCAATTTCATTAGAAGTATCAATGACAACTACCCTTTTATTCTCTTTATCTGCCAGTAACCTAGCTATTTCTCTTAGCATAGTTGTTTTTCCAATACCTGGTTTTCCCATTATCAAAATACTTTTGCCATTACCAATGAAGTCCTCAATTATTTTTATACTTCCAAAAACAGCTCTACCTACTCTACATGTAAGTCCAATTGTTTTATCAACTCTATTTTTTATTAGAGAGATTCTGTGAAGAGTTTTTTCAATACCAGCTCTATTATCATCGCCAACATTACCTAATTTTTCTAGAACAAAACTTATGTCCAGTTCTGAAACTATTTCATTTTCTAAAGTTTTTTTACGATCTGAGTAAATTATTACAGGAGGGCGACCAAGATCTAATACTATTTCTATTAGATCCTCAAATGCATTTTCGATATTTTTTGTTATTTTATGAGGTAATATTTTTAGAAAGAGATCCAAATCATCTAATATTTCAAATTTTTCTTTATCCATAATTTTTTATTTATTTTAATAAATTTATGATACCCTCAAGTTATTCTTTTGTTAAATTAACGAAATATTCGTGAACCTTCGTTGATCCAGAAATTTCTGGATGAAAAGATGTGCCTATAATCTTATTTTCTTTGATTCCTACAATTGTTCCGTCGTTAAGTTTAGATAAAACTTCAACATTTTTAGAAACTTTATTTACAATTGGAGCACGTATAAATACAGCCTTAATTTTTTCCTCTATACCACTGAAATTTATCTCCGATTCAAAAGAATCTACTTGTCTCCCAAACCAATTTCTAGAAACTTCAGCATTTATTAAGTTCATAGGAATTGGTTCAGGCTCAGTTAGTTTTTTTGCTATACAAATAAGACCTGCACATGTTCCCCAGACTGACATCCCAAGTGAAACTTTTTCTTTAATTTCACCTTCAAAATCATATCTATCAATAAGCTTTTTGATAGTTGTTGATTCTCCACCTGGAATAATTAAGCCATTAATGTCAGAAAGTTCGTTTGGTTTCTTAACAATCGTGCAATTTACATTAAGGTTATCTAAAACACTTATATGCTCAGCAAAATCGCCTTGTAGTGCAAGTACTCCAATTTTGACTTTGGATTTTACCAACCTCTTTTTTCAAGTCTTTCGGATGGGTCTATTTTAGAAACTTCGTCACCCTTCATAGCTCCACCTAAGTTCTTAGATATTTCAGCTATTAATTCTGCATCTTCATAGTGTGTTGTTGCTTGTACTATTGCATCAGCCATCTTTGCAGGGTTTCCACTCTTAAATATTCCTGAACCTACAAAAATACCTTCAACTCCAATTTGCATCAGTAAAGCAGCATCTGCTGGTGTTGCAATTCCTCCAGCTGCAAAATTTACCACTGGTAATTTTCCTGTATTTTTTACTTCACAAACGAGTTCATAGGGAGCACCAAGATTTTTTGCTTCTGTCATTAATTCTTCATCGTCAAGCATTTGTATTTTCTTGATATCTGAAAGGATTTGTCTTGCATGAGTTACTGCTTGAACAACGTCTCCTGTTCCAGCTTCACCCTTTGTTCTAATCATGGATGCACCTTCACCTATTCTTCTCAATGCTTCTCCAAGATTTGTTGCTCCACAGACGAATGGCATTTTATATTCCCATTTATTTATGTGATATTCATTATCTGCTGGTGTTAGAACTTCTGATTCATCACAGTAGTCTACTCCCAATGCTTCTAATACTTGAGCTTCTGCAAAATGGCCTATTCTAGCCTTTGCCATTACTGGTATTGATACAGCCTCAATTATACCTGAAATCATTTCTGGATCAGAAGCTCTAGCTACTCCTCCATCTCTTCTGATATCTGAAGGGACTCTTTCAAGAGCCATAACTGCTACGGCACCTGCATCTTCTGCAACTTTTGCTTCATCTGGTGTAACAACATCCATTATCACTCCACCTTTCAGCATCTGTGCTAATCCTCCCTTAACTCTCCAATCTCCCACATCGGGTAATGATTGTTCTTTCCATGACTTTGGTTTAGTTTTTAATTTACTCATTTCTTTTCTCCTCGGCTTTATTTTTTTCTTATACGACACCGAACCCGTATACTTTTAATTATATTTATTTATTTCATTTTAGATAGCATTAATTTGATTAAATCGATTGTTCTGTGAGAGTAACCCCACTCATT
>JAZANE010000092.1:0-4053 GCA_036228785.1 Chloroflexota bacterium | reverse complement strand
AGGCTCTCCTCTTGTAGGCTCTGGGGGCTTCTTTCAGACGGAAATCCATTAAGTCCAACTTCTCTTGCATCAGAAATACTAAAAAATTCTAATAGCAACATTAAACTTGAAAAAATTTATCAAACATCTAAAAATTTCAATATTTTTAATAAATTATCAAGAGATTTATCTTTGAATCCTACATTATCAGATATTTCTAGATTGCTAGATGAACAGTTTGATAATAAAGTACTTAGAAGAATTAAGAATATTATTATTGATAATAGACTTCATCAATCTAATTTTTCTCCTCATGAATATACTAAAGTTTCTTCAAAAGATCTAAGGCTTGAATTAAGTGGAATACAACTTGATGTTGAGGAATCCAGAGAATCTCTTTTAGCAGCCATAAAACTTTTGGAATCTAGATTAGATTTATTTAGAGTTTAATTCCCTAAGTATTTGTTCTGCTAAAGTTTTATTAATATTCTTTATCTTTGAGATTTCTTCCACACTTGATTTCTTTATTTTTTCAACACTTTTGAAATGGCTTATTAGAGCCTTTCTCCTTTTTAATCCAATTCCCTCTATTATATCCAGTTTTGATTTATTTGATTTCTTCTGTCTTAGATTTCTATGATATGTAATAGCAAATCTGTGTGCTTCATCTCTAATTCTTTGTATAAGATATAATCCTTGAGAGCTTTTATCTAAAGTTATTGATTCTTCTGAAAAAGGAAGAAATAGTTCTTCTTCTTTCTTAGCAATTCCAGCTATTGGGATATTTGATATTCCTAATTTGTTCATACTTTGCAAAGCAGAACTTAACTGTCCCTTTCCTCCGTCAATTAGTACAAGATCAGGTCTTTTATTAAAAGAATCTATCTTTCTATCTATTGCTTTTTCTTTATTGATTAATCTATTAAACCTTCTGCTTATAACCTCTCTCATAGCTTCGAAATCATCATTCTTATCTTCAGAAATTTTGAATCTTCTGTAATCTGATTTTTTTGGCACTCCATTTTCAAAAACTGACATTGAAGCAACAACGTTTGAGCCTTGAATATGAGAAATATCATAGCATTCTATTCTTTTAGGAATATTATCTAAACCTATTTCTTGTTGGAGTTCAATTAATGCTTTTTGTGTTTTTTTTGTGTCATTTATCCATTTGACCTGCCATTGTTTTATAGATTCTATAGCATTTTTTGTAGCCATTTCTAATATACTTTTTTTTGATCCTCTTCTGGGAATGATTATGGATATTTTCTTTTTTGTTTTTGATTGTAAGATTTTTTTTATTACCTCATCTTCATTTGGAAGATTTGATACATATATTTTGTTAGGAATATTTATGTTTTTTGAATAGTAATCAAACATAAATAATCGTAGTAATTCATTAGTTTCTGTACCTTCGACATTTTCAATTCTAAATTTTTCATGAGCTAAAAGGCTGCCTTGAATAATATTAAATACTATTATCATGCCTTCATTTTTAATCTTAAAGCATGAGATCAGATCAAAAGTTTCGTTCTTTATTCCTGATACTTTCTGTCTTTCTAGCATTTTTTCTATGGCATTAATTCTATCTCTAAGAACTGCAGCTCTCTCATAATTTTGTTCATCAGATGCAACTTCCATATCTTTTTTTATCTTTTTTACTATAGATTTAGTTTTACCTGATAAGAATTTTTCAACATTAGAAATTGTCTTGTCATAAATAGTTTTATTATTATTATGATAAGCCTCTGAACATCTTCCAATTTCAAGATTAAAACAAGGTCTAGAATTATCTTCAATTTTTTTATCACAAGTTCGATAAGGAAAAATCTTTGATAATAAATCTAAAGTTTGTCTCACACTACTTACTGATGTATAAGGTCCAAAATATTTATTTTTATCTTTTATATTTGGGTTTCTTGTGAGAAGTACCTTAGGAAATTTTTCTGATTTTGTTATCTTGATGTAAGGGTATGATTTATCATCCTTCAATCTTGCATTATATTTAGGTTGATATTTCTTAATCAACTGATTTTCTAATAGTAATGCTTCTTGTTCTGAATCAGTGACAATATAATCAAAATCGTCTATTTTAGAAATCAATTCACTAACTTTAGGAGTCACATCTTTTGGATCAGAAAAATAAAACTTTAATCTATCGTTAAGTGATATTGCTTTCCCAACATAAATAACGTTTTTGTTTATATCAGAATGAAGATAAACCCCTGGTTTCTTAGGGACCTCAGAAATTCTATTTTTGTATGAATTTTTGTTATCCAAGTATAACTGTTAGGATTCCTAATACAATGACCATTACTGTAGTAATTATTCCCATTTTTTTGAGCTCGCTTGGAAAGTAATTTACATCTGTTATATCAATTGTATTTTTTTTATTTATAGTTTCTGAAACAGCAATCTTTGGAATTTCAGAGCTAGCTATTTCTTCAATTTTGTCATTAGTATTTGACTGAACAAAAACATTAGGCTTTGTTCTCTTTTTATTCTTTTTACTTTTAGGCATATTATTTTCTCTTACTCAAATATTTTTTTGCACTATCACAAATATCATCAATTATTTCTTGTTCAGGAAGTAACTCTGAATTAAAAATTATATTAAATATAGAAGGGTCTAAAGGTTGTTTTTGAAAAATATTCAAATAATAATTTTTTTTTCCTTCATCGTATTCTAATATTTTTTTTCTAGATTCCTCATCACTAATACCTTCTCTTTGTGCATATTTTTTGATTCGGACATCAAAATCACAGTATATACCAACTTTCAAGGCTCTATCATCATCTCTAAGTACACCAGATGCACCTCTTCCCAGTATAAGTACACTTCCTTGTTTAGCTATTTCTGTTATAACTTTCCTAATTGCATTCGTAAAGTCTAAATTTTCTACTAAATCTTCTTTATGTGGAAAATCTTTGTAAGGAGAAGATAGAAGATTTTCAATTCCATGTCCGAAGAAAGGATCAGCACCTCCTCCTGATAATGCAGATTTTTCTAAAGCTGCTAATAATCCATCAGTAATTCTTTGAGTGAATGATTTTTCTTGGGGTTTAGATTGAAGACTTACAATTTCAGCTAGATGTTTGTCCATTTCTTTAGCTATTTCAGAGAGAATTACTCTATCTACGAAATCTATTCCTAATTTTTCAGCAACTGATCTACCAATTGTTTGGTATCCAGATCCTAGGTATCCTTCTATAGCGACTACTGGCAAAATTATCTCCTTATACTAATATTCTATTTATTTCCCCTTGGGTGCGCAACATTATAATCTTTTATTAACTTTTCATTAGGTATTTTTGTATAAATCTGAGTTGATTCGATAGAGTTGTGTCCCAAGAATTCTTGTACATGCCTTATGCTTGCTCCTCCCTGCAAAAGGTGAGTAGCAAAGCTGTGTCTTATCATGTGTGGAGTTACATTTTTATTTATTCCAACCTTAATAGTTCTTTCTCTTAATTTTCTCCAGACATACTGTCGTGTTATTTTTTTTGAGTTTTTTCTAACAAAAAGGTTTGAAGAATAACTCTCAATATTTGATATATTTTTTCTGACAGATTTAATATAACTAGAAATAAATTTAGCTGCGTCCTGATAAATTGGTAAAATTCTTTCTTTATTCCCTTTTCCTGTTACTTTTATAGTTTTTTGTTTTAAGTCGATTTCACCAATTTTTACAGATATTACTTCACTGACTCTAAGGCCTGATGCATACATTAGTATAAAAATACATGTATTAGTGAAATCTTCATCATTTATATTTTGAAAATTTATTATTTTTTCAATTTCTCCTAATGAAAGAGGTTTTGGTATAGGAGATCCAATTTTAGGAGTTTTTATTTTTTCTAAAATATTACTAATATTTTGATTTTCATTCTCTAAAAACTTAAAAAAAGATCTAATAGCAGCATGTTTTCTTTTTAGCGTTGCTTTTGAATTTTTAGAAATTGAAGAAAAATAATTATTAATATCTGAAATTTCAATTCTTTCCCAACTTTTTTTATTCTTGCTTTCTAAATAATTTGATAATAATTTAAGATCACTAGAATACGACTCAAGTG
>JAZANE010000091.1:0-4566 GCA_036228785.1 Chloroflexota bacterium | reverse complement strand
TTAATTAATATGCCATTAGAAAAAATAATTTCTCAAAGATTTACATTAGAAAATCTGCCCTTAGCAATAGAAAAATCTGCAAAAGCAGAAGGTATAAAATTTGTCATTGGACCTAACGATTAAGTATAAAAATTCAGTTAGAATAAATCTATGACAGAACAAATTTCACATTACAGAAAATATTTTAATATTGATGAAGATGTTGCCTATTTAAACAGTGCTTACATGGGGCTTCTACCCAAAGAATCTGTACTCAGAGGTTCGCAAGGATTTGAGTTGAAATCAAAATCTTGGAATATTCACTGGGAAGATTTTTATATAAGGCCTGAAAATACTAGAAAATTATTTTCAAAATTGATTAATGCTGATACAGATTCAATTTTTTTCACACCTTCTGCAAGCTACGGTTTTGCCGTTTTTGTAAATAATTTTAAGCTTAAAGATAAGAAAACAATATTACTACTTGAAGAAGAATTTCCCTCAAACGTATGGATTTGGAAAGAATTAGCCAAAAGAGACAATGGTTTAGTAAAGTTTGTTCAAAGACCATCAGATGATAATTGGACTTCTTCTATAATAAATTCAATTGATAAAGATACTGCAATAGTTTCTGTACCTAACTGTCACTGGACAGATGGAGGCTTAATAGATTTAGAAATATTATCGAAAGAATTGAAAAAAAATAATATATCCTTAGCCATTGATGGGACTCAATCAGTTGGAGTGATGCCAATAAATATTAATAAAATCAAGCCTGATTTTATGGTTGTATCTGGATATAAATGGTGTTTAGGTCCATATAGTTTAGGGTTAGCTTACATTGATAAAAAATATCATGAAGGATCTCCCATTGAGCATAATTGGCTTTCTAAATTTGATATTCCTGTTGATAATACTGTACCAGATATGACAAACTATAAAGATTTTGATTTTGAAAATGCTAGAAAATATGATTTTGGTCAAAGAGGAAATTTTCACTTGATTCCGGCATTAGAGTCATCTTTAGAGTTAATATTAAGCATAACTCCAAATAGTATCTATAATCATGTTGATAAATTGAACGAGGAAATATTAAAAGTAACTTCTGAAATGGGTATATCTCATATTGAAAGAAATTTTAGAGCTAAGCATTATCTTGGGTTAAGATTTAAGAATGAAGTGCCTAATAATTTTGTGGACAATTTAGCAAAAGAAAAAATTTTTATAAGTGCTAGGGGGAAAAAATCCATTAGGGTTACACCACATATTTGGAATAATAAAAATGATATAGATAAATTAATAATTGGTTTAAGGAAAGTGCTGTAAAATGACTCTTTTTATTACTGAAAAACAAGTGGAAGAAATACTATCCATAGATAAAACAGTTGAATTATTAGAAGATGCTATGAAATCCTTATCAACAGGAAAAGGTTTTAATAGTCCAAGAAAGAGACTCCCTGCTAGTTATAAAGGAGGGAATTTACATTTTATGGCTGCATCATGGCCTGAAAAAGGTATAGCTGGGCATAAAAGCTATGTTGTTACAAAAGGCAAAGCTACATTTGTAGTTGTTCTATACTCAACTGAAGGAAAAGGTCTCCTTGCTGTTGTAGAAGCAAATCTACTTGGGCAAATCAGAACTGGTGCAGCTTCAGGGTTAGCATCAAAATACCTAGCTAGAAAAGATTCAAGTAAATTAGCTATTATAGGCTCAGGATTTCAAGCTGAGACTCAACTAGAAGCTATACATTCTCAGTTCAATCTTGAAGAGGTAAAAGTATTTTCAAGAACAAAAGAAAAACGTGATGCTTTTGTAAATAAAATGACTAAAAAATTAGGTCTAAATATTAAATCATCACAATCGTCAGAGGAAGCTACCAAAAATTCTGATATTATTTCTCTGATTACTAATTCACAATCCCCTGTTATTTCAGATGAACAAATTACTAAAGGAATCCACATCAATGCAGCTGGAGGTAATAGTTGGCTAAGATCTGAATTATCTTCAAACTCAATGGGCAAATTTGATTTTATTACTACTGATGACATAGATCAAGCCAAGACTGAGTGCAAAGAACTTATGGAAGCTACAGAACAAGGGATAACTTCTTGGAATAGAGTTTACAATTTATCGTCAGTAATAAATAAATAAATTATTCCAAGAAATGATTTTCATGAAATTACCCTTTATGAATCATTAGGTATTGCTATTCAAGATATTGCTGCAGCGAAATATGTTTATGATCAGCTCAATTGAGAAATTCAGTAACTTAATTCTTTATCAACTAATATCTTAAGTTTATCTAAGTTAGAGTTATTCTTAATTATTGTATATTTCTTTTTATCTTGTTTCAAAGTATCTATAAGTTGAGCTATTTTGAGCTGATTATTTTGAATTACCTCAAAATCTTCTTCTGACATATTTCTTTGTTCCATAACTCTTTTTTTTGATAATTCAACTTCAGTGGAAATCAACCAAATATTATCGAAAAGTTTATGCCATCCAGCTTCTATAATTACAGCACCTTCAAATACTATGAGATCTTGAGAAAAATCTATTTTATCCTTAATAAATTTTTCAACTTCAGGCCAAATTATTTTCTGTAATATATTAAGCTTATCTTTATTATTAAATACCAAATCTCCTAATCTTTTAGTGTTAATTTGATTTTCTGCAGATGAAACACTCGGAAAAACATCTAAAACTTTTTTGTTTATACTTATGTTTGATTTGTACAGATTTTTAGCAACATTATCTAAATCAAAAGTTTGAATTCCTTTATTTTTGAGTATATCTAGTACTGAAGATTTTCCAGTTCCTATATTTCCTGTTATTCCTAATGATTTCATTTCCATTTAATTAGGTTTTAAATTCAGTGTGTGTTTTTTATTCATTTTTAATAATATAAAAGAATACCCCCAGAGGTCTGAGCAATTAAATAAAAGGCCCTTTTATTAGGGCTTTTTATTTAAAGGCCTCTTTCTTTTAGCTTATCTTGGGTAACTATTTCATGAAATTCTATTTCATACCTTTCAATATTATCTTGTAACTCTTGTGATAGTTTATTTCTGATTTTATCTGGGACATTTGAAAAAGCATTAGAACTTAATGTTTCTTGAGTCCATTCTGCACAAACAGAATAATCATCTGAAGGTGTTCCCCACCCTGATACATATATTAAAGCTTCTCCTCTCCCCTTTTCTTCATATTCTGAACAAATTTGTTTTAGCAAACTAGCTACTTTCCATAACTTATCTCTTGAAGTGATACATTTTCTTCTTACTAAAAACATTATGTTTCCTCTCTTTTATATAAAATGGCAGAATAATGCCATTAATTATTATTATTACAGTTCTAATATCTACTTTCTTACATGCTACATGGAATTTTTTAATTAAAAAATCAAACCATCCTTATGAATATGTGCAATTATTAGCTGTTGTTAGCGGTGCTATTTCTTTGCCATTTGCCATTTTGTTTATTTTTACAGATAAATTTACAATTTCGGGTATTTTACTTAGTATTTTGTCAGGATTGATTCATGTATTTTATTTTTATTTTTTGGGAACTGCTTATAAAAAGGCAGATTTATCTTTTGTTTACCCTATAGCTAGAGGTACTGCTGTTGCTTTGGTTCCAATAGTGGGTATGTTAATAATTAAGGAATCAGTTTCGAGTATTGCTTTAATAGGAGTCGTTGTTGTATTTTTTGGCATATTTACTTTAGGAAATGTTACAAATATGAAATCGATAAATATAAGTGACTTGTTCATATCATTAATTACTGGAATTACTGTAACTCTATATACGATTGTTGATAAATATGCAGTTTCTTTAATAAATCCTATTTTTGTTTTTTCTATTTCTTCCTTTTTAGGAGGTTTTTTATCTATAGCTTTCATCGATAAAAGAATTAATCATTTTTATCTTATAGCGAAAAATAACTTAAGAATAATTTTTACCGTTTCTTTATTTAGTGCTGTTGCATATACGTTAGTTTTATTTGCATATAAGTATTCAGATGTTTCACTTGTCACTCCTCTTAGAGAAGTGCAAACAGCCATAGCAGCTATTATGGGAATAATTTTATTAAAAGAGGGAGTTAAGCTCTACAAAGTGATTGGAGTCTCATTAATTGTTATTGGAGCTGTATTGATTACTTATTAGAGTTATTTTTCTTCAATTGTTATTGTATTTATCTTATCTCCAGGGTTTGGATCACTCATTGGATCACGTTCTCTAATATCCATAACCACATCCATACCACTAATAACTTTACCAAAAACGGTATGGGCTCCATCTAAATGTGGAGTTGGACCATGAGTAATAAAGAATTGAGAGCCATTTGTACCAGGGCCTGCATTTGCCATAGATAGAATACCTTCAGAATCATGCTTTAATGATGAAACAAATTCATCTCCAAATTGATATCCTGGCCCACCAGCCCCAGTTCCTGTAGGGTCACCACCTTGAATCATAAAACCTGGTATAACTCTATGAAAAGTAGTTCCATCATAATAACCAGCTTTAGAAAGATTTATAAAGTTTTCACAAGTAAGAGGCGTTTGATCTGAGTATAAATGAAT
>JAZANE010000090.1:0-8494 GCA_036228785.1 Chloroflexota bacterium | reverse complement strand
GTGCCTTCAAATATGTCTCCAATAGTTGATTCAAATAGGAATGATAATTTTATGGATGAAATAAAAATAGTAACTGATCCTCAAAATTATACTATTATGCAGGTAATTCAAAATAGAAATGGAAATTCAGAGATTACTTTGGTTTCGATTACACCAACAGGAAGTACAAACCTAGTTTTTTATTTTTATACAACCAAAAAATAATTAGTTTTGAATTTTGAAATGTTCAGTCTTATTTCTGAACTTAATAATAAATCATACCCTTAACTCCACCTCCAGCAGGTATAGGTTCACCATTAATTGAACCTGAAAGAGGAGAGGATAAAAATGCTACAATATTAGCTATATCATAGGCTGTAATAACTTTTTTAATTGAATTATTGCTTAGCATTTTTTCGTTAGCTTCATCAAATGAGATATTTTCTTTTTTGGCGATTTTCTTAATACTAGAATCACTTCTTTCAGTATAAGTTAATCCTGGATGTATTACGTTTACATTTATTCCATGAGGGCCTAAATTGTCCGCAAGATTTTTTGTCATTGAACTAACTGAAATATTTCTAATTGAGCCAATTAAATTAGCTGATGAGCGAGCATTTAATCCACTTATATTAATAATTCTTCCCCAACCATTTTTTTTCATTATTGGAGCAACATTTTTAGCACATCGGATATATCCTGAAACTTTAACATCAATTTGTTCAAATAATTTATCTTCATCAAAGTTTTCTAAATTACTTTCTTCAGGAAGAGCAGCTGCACAGTTAACTAAGATATCTATCTTCCCAAATATCTTTTCAACTTCTAATACAGTTTTTCTAACCTGCTCATTATCTTTGGTGTCACAAATAAAATATTTAATCTTAATATTTGGTGAAATCTTAGAAATTTCATCTTTTGTTTCAATTAATAAATCTTCATTTCTTGCAAGAAGAGCAATATTAACTCCTTCTTTTGATAAAGTTATCGCTGTAGCTTTTCCTATACCTCTATTAGACCCTGTAATGAGAGCTACTTTCCCTGAAATTTCTAAATCCATACTATTTACCTATGCCTGCTTTTTTGTTGAGACTTCCTGATCTAAATCCATTCTCATCTAACTCAACCTGGTCGTAACCAAAAGTCTTTATTTTTTTCTCTATTCTATTTTGATTAGATTTATAATCTTGAAATCTATCTTTAGGAATCTCAATCAGAGCTTTTTGATCATAATGTCTAACCCTAACAATATTAAATCCTAAACTTCTTAGATATTTTTCAGAGTTTGAGACCATTAAGAGTGCTTCTATTGTAACTTTTGTTCCATATGGTAATCTGGATGATAAGCAAGGGGAGGCAGGTCTATCCCAAGTTTCTAAATTTCTATTACTAGCAAATTTTCTTATATCAGACTTGGTGAAATCATTTTCAATCAAAGGAGATCTAACTTTATGTAGATTTGCTGCTTTCATACCTGGTCTATAATCTCCCTTATCATCAAGGTTAGAGCCGTTTAAAACCCAAACAAATCCCATTTGATTCGATAATTCAACTAATGTTCCATAAAGTTCATTTTTACAGAAAAAGCATCTATCAACATCATTTTTGACATAATTTTCATCTTCCATTTCATTAGTAGAAACGATTTTGTAATTCCAGCCTTTAGATTTAGCTAAATTAACTGCGTCATTTCTGTCATCTTGAGCAACGCTAGGAGAAAAGGACATAACTGCTAATGATTTTTTCCCCAAAACTTCATTAGCAACATCCATCAAATATGATGAATCAACTCCTCCAGAATAAGCTATAATTACACTTCTCATTTCTCTAAGAGATTGCTTCAATTTTTCTTCTATGTTTGTAATTTTTGTAGTCATTTAGCAGAATATTAGCTAACTTCTTGAATAATTTCATTCAATAAAGTTATATTTTAGGTGTTATTTGATCAGGATTATGATAAATATATAGAAATTTACATTATAAATCAGGCATTAATGTAAGTAACATACTGATGATAAGGGGATTAAAATGGATAAACCTAAAGTTTATTTTATGGATGCCAGAAGTGAATCACCGGATACTAGCTTAATCAACAAAACAGTTACAGTTTTTGAAGCTGCTGGTTTCGACAAAATGATAAATGAAGGTGATGTAGTGGCAATAAAAATGCATTGTGGAGAACTTGGTTCTAGTGCTTATCTTAGACCGGCTTATGTAAGAGCTATTGCGGATAAAATAAAGTCATTAGGTGGACGCCCATTTGCATGTGACACAACTACTCAGACTTATGGAACTTGGGGTTCAAGAGTTACTGAACTAGATCTTGTAGAAACAGCAGAAAGAAATGGTTTTTCTTCTGCAACACTCGGTTGCCCTTTCTTATCGGCTGATGGATATGTTGGTACAAGTGATTATAGAGTAGATGTACCTGAAGGATATCTACTGAAAGAAGCTTACATAGCACAAGCTATTGCTGCAGCTGATAAAGTTATTGTTCTCACTCATTTTAAGGGTCACGGAATGGGAGTTATTGGTGGAGCCTTAAAGAATTTAGGAATTGGTTGTCAATCAAAAAGAGGTAAATTTAATGTTCATATGGGTAGACATCCTGAATATGGGATTGGAGACTCAACAGTATTTCACCCTGAGAATTTTAAGGGTAAAGAAGCTGATCCTGATTGGGAATTACTTGAAAACTGTTGCCCACTCGGATTATTTAAAGTCACTGATGATGATAAATTGCTTTGGGAAAGAGAAAAATGTATAAATTGTCTAGGATGCGGTAGCTGGATGAATCCAAGAGGAATATTTGAACCAAATCTTGCTAATTTCGATGCTACAGATATAGCTATCGCAGATGCAGCATTGGGAGTAATTAAAGCAGTTGGCAAAGAAAACATTGGTTTTATCAATGTTGCCGTAGACGTTTCACCCAAATGTGATTGTGCAGGATTCTCTGATTTACCTTTAGTTCCACATTTAGGAGTTTTTGCTTCAAAAGATCCAGTAGCAATAGACCAAGCATGTGTGGATGCAGCCAAAAATGCCCCAGGGACTCCTGGTTCTTTAGCAGAAGAAATGGGTATTGATGCTCCTGGTGAGAGAAAATTTGATCTTGGTGGAGGGGCAATAGAAGGTCTAAGTGAGCAGACTACAATAAACACTGCAGTTGTAATCGGACTGGGAAGCAGAGACCATGAGATAGTTCATGCACAACCATTGGGAAGAGATAGATTTGCTTTCCCTCCTGACCCAAGACCCACAAAAATTAGATTTGCTAAAATGTTTGAAAAATTTCAACCATTTCCATTCGATAAGCATGGAGGTCGAGGTTATAATAGATTAGATAAAGTGGACATTGATGCAGTTAAAGGGCATGATGGTCCAACCATTGATCCTCACTCTCATCAAGATGCTGCTTATCATGGAGATGGAGGTTGGCACCCTGGAGATGATGATCCTAGTTACCATCCTAAAAATGGAGAGTCGTCTAATGGAAGTGTCAGTAAAAAGGATTCAAAAAGTAAAAGTTAAGTAATCTAGGAGAATAAAATGGGAAGAGCACAAGACTTGCTTGAAAAGGCTATGTCAAACTTAAAAGATTTGTCTAATAATTCTGATTTTTCTGATAGATGCAATGACGGTCTAAGCAGATTAGATGAACAAAAAGATAAATTTTTCTTTCAATCTCTAGCTGGGCTTCCTTCAGCAAATAAACTTTTCAAAGCTACTGAAAAGATGATTTCCGAACCTAGCGATAATAATATGAATGAAATAGAGGGCGTTATCAAAGAGATCGAAGATAAAGCTGATGCTCCAGGTACTGTATTGACATAGTGAGCAATGTATTAGTCACTGGTGGTGCAGGAAGTATGGGGCGACTTGTCTCAGAAAATCTAATAAATCATGGACATCAGGTGAACATTTTTGATCTCCCCCAAGCCAACTACGAGAGTTTTGATAGTTCTAAAACTAAAATATTCAAAGGGAACTTAAATGATTCTTCTATTGAAGAATCCATTGTGGGAATGGATACAGTTATCCATTTAGCTGCAATTCTTCC
This sequence comes from Chloroflexota bacterium, assembly GCA_036228785.1. GTDB lineage: Bacteria > Chloroflexota > Dehalococcoidia > Lucifugimonadales > Lucifugimonadaceae > TMED-70. Next base: position 4,452 of record JAZANE010000090.1, on the reverse strand, counting down.
TCCTACAGCAAATATAAACCCAGAATTAGCAGAAAAAGTTAACGTAGAGGGAACTAGAAACCTATTAAGTTGCATAGAAAAAATAGATCCAAATATTCATATGATTTTTAGTTCATCAGTAAGTATTTATGGAAAAAATTTAGATAATTCAACAATTAATATAGAGAATCCTCCAAACCCAGATGATCACTATGCAAAAACTAAATATGATTCAGAAGTCTTAGTCGAACAATCAAATATTAATCACACAATTCTAAGAATTTCAGGTGTATCGATTCCTGTTTTTCAGGAACCTCCAACTGAATGGCCATTTTTACCTGATCAAAAAATAGAATTTATTCATAGAGATGACGTAGTTAGCTCAATTTGTAATTCTGTAAATAATCATGATGCTTACGGACAAATGTTCAATATTAGTGGAGGAAAAAGCTGGCAAATTACTGGAGAAAGGTACGTAAAAGATTATTTTGAAATTTTGGAAGTAGAGATGGAGAATGCTAAATATCAAAAAGAGGAAGGACATTTTTCGTGGTATGAAAGCTCAAAATCAAATAAAATATTACAATATCAAAATAATAATTATCAAAACTATTTAGCTCAAATAAAGCAAGATCTAAATAATTTGATGGAAGAGTAAGATGAAAAAAATTGAACAAACCTACGGATATGATGATGTTGCTATTGTTCCTGGTGAAATAACTCTGAATCCTGAGCTTGTTGATACTAATACCAGAATTGGAGATTTAGAACTTGATGTTCCTATTTTTGCATCAGCAATGGATAGTGTTGTTGATCCAAACTTTTCTAAAGAGCTATCAGATCTAGGTGGTGCGGGAGTAATAAATCTAGATGGTATACATGTTAGATATGAAAACACTGAAGAAATTTATCAAGATATAGTTTCTACACCCCAGAAAGATATAACTGCTTTATTACAAAAAATTTACAGTGCTCCTGTCAAAGAAAATCTAGTTAGTGAAGTTGTTAAGAAAATAAAAGATTCTGGAGGAAAATGTTTTGCATCTTTTGTTCCAGCATCAACAAAAAGACTAGCTCCAGTTGCTGTTGAAGCAGGTTGTGATGCAGTTGTTGTTCAATCAACAGTCACAACAGCTCGTCATAATTCAAAAAGTCTTGAAGGATTGATATTATCTAAGCTTGTAGATTCATTGAATGTCCCAATAATTGTAGGAAATACAGTCACTTATAATGTCACAAGAGAATTAATGGAACAAGGAGTAGACGGTATTCTTGTAGGAGTTGGCCCTGGTTCAGCGTGTACTAGTAGAGAAGTTCTTGGAGTCGGAGTACCTCAAGTTTCAGCTACTTTAGAATGTTCTAGTGCTAGAGATGATTACTATAAACTAACTGGAAGATACGTTTCAATTATCACAGATGGAGGCATAAGAACAGGAGGAGAACTTTGTAAATCATTTGTATCAGGAGCAGATGCCGTAATGATTGGTTCTCCGTTTTCAAAAACATATGAAGCTCCAGCTAAGGGTAATCACTGGGGAATGGCTACACCTCATGGATCACTTCCAAGGGGAACAAGGATAGTAAATAAGCAAGAATATTCACTCAAAGAACTTTTATTTGGGCCCTCCTCAAAAACTGATGGAACTAGAAATCTAATTGGAGCATTAAGAGTTTGTATGGGTATGATCGGAGCAGAAAATATTGTATCAATGCATGATGCAACATTAATTTATGCTCCAACGATTAAGACTGAAGGTAAAACTTATCAATTATCAGGATTAGGCTCGTAAATTTGGAATTTAAAGCTCAAAGAGGAACAACAGATATTCTTCCAAAAGACCAATTTATTTGGAACTTTGTTCAAAATAAATGTTTTGAAGTCGCAAAATCGTTTGGTTATAGATATATTGAAACTCCTATATTTGAAGATTCTAGAATATTCGAAAGAACTGTGGGAGAAGATACTGACATAGTCGAAAAAGAGATGTATTCCTTTGTGGATAAAGGGGGTGAAAATATCAGCTTAAGACCTGAAAACACAGCAGGAGTTTGTCGAGCATTTATAGAGAATGGTCTTTACAATGATACTTTGCCTTCTCGTCTATTTTACTATGGGCCTATGTTTAGATATGAAAGGCCTCAGGCAGGTAGATTTAGACAGTTCCATCAGTTTGGAGTTGAATGCATAGGTGATAGTTCTCATGATAATGACTTTGAAGTAATAAAGCTTGCTTGGAATATCTTAAGTAATTTAGAAATTAGTGACATAGAGCTGAATATTAATTCTTTAGGAGATAAAGAAGATAGAGATATTTATGTTTCAAAGCTTGTAGATTATTTTGGTAAATATAGTAATGATTTACCTAAAGTTGATAAGCTAAGATTAGAAAGAGCTCCATTAAGGTTATTAGATTCAAAAGAAAAGATAACTATAAATATCTCTGAAGACGCTCCTAAAACTATAGATTATATTTCTAAAGATAGTAAAAGTCATCACGATAAAATAATTGAAAATCTAGAAAACTTAAGAAAAAATGAAAAAACTTTTAAGTACAAGGTTAATAATAAACTTGTAAGAGGATTAGACTATTACAATAGAACTGTTTTTGAATACATAAGTGATTCCTCAGGACCTCAAGGAGTATTGTTAGGAGGTGGAAGATATGATCCTTTAATTAAGATTCTAGGTGGACCAGATACACCTGCTGTTGGTTTTGCGATGGGATTTGAAAGAATCGTAACTGAGGTTAGTAAACAAGATTTAATTAAAACTAATAATTTAGACATAGTAATAGTTGTGTTAAAAGATGAGTACAGAACTAATGCAGAGATAACTTCTGATTTATTTAGAAGAAATAAGATCAGTACTATAATTGCTCCTAGAAGGTCCTTGAAAGGACAATTAAGATTTGCAAATAATTTGAATGCAAAACTTGCAGTTATTCTTGGTGAGGAAGAAATAAAAAACAACTCAATCACCATAAAATTTCTTAATTCCAGAGATTCTCAAATAGAATTAAGTAATGAAGATATACTAAAAATAAAAAGTTTACTTACTTCAGAGGATTAGTATGGATGAATGGATCTTAACTAGATTAGATGAAATAAAGAGAAGATTTGTAGAGATAGAAAATCTGATGACCAAAAAGGAGATTATCTCAAATCAGAATGAGATGAAAAAGCTTTCTAAAGAGTACAGAAATCTAGAAAAAATAAATAAATTATGGGATGAGTACACTAAAACTTCAATAGAATTAGAAGACACTAAAGAAATGATAAACTCTGATGATGAAGAAATTTCTGAACTAGCAAAAATAGAAAATGAAACACTAAGTAAAAAAAGAGATATTATTTTTTCAGAACTTAACCAAGAATTAATACCTAAAGATGCTACAGATGAAGCAGATGCTATTGTAGAAATAAGGGCAGGAACAGGTGGAGATGAAGCAGCTATTTTTGGTAATGATTTATTAAGAATGTATACTAGGTACTCAGAAAATAATGATTGGAAATTAAAAATTCTAAGTTCAAGTTATAACGAATTTGGAGGTATAAAAGAAGTAGTACTTGAAATATCTGGGGAAGGTACTTTTTCTAAGCTGAAGCATGAGAGTGGGGTGCATAGAGTTCAAAGAGTTCCAAAAACAGAATCCCAAGGAAGAATTCATACATCTACAGCAACAGTTGCAGTACTACCTAAATCTGAAGAAATTGATATTCAAATAAATGAAGATGATATAAGAACAGATGTCTTTCATTCGGGAGGAGCCGGAGGTCAAAATGTTAATAAAGTTGCAACAGCAATAAGACTGACACATAATCCATCGGGTATAGTGGTTGCATGTCAAAATGAAAGATCCCAACTTCAAAATAAAATTCAAGCAATGGAAATATTAAAGTCTAAACTTTGGGATCTAGAACTAAGAAAACAACAAGAGGAAATTTCTAAAGCAAGAAAATCACAAGTTGGTTCAGGAGAAAGATCTGAAAAAATTAGAACCTATAATTATCCTCAGGGAAGGATAACTGATCATAGAATAAACGTATCAATTCATAGCCTATCTGAATTTATGGATGGCTTAATAGATAACTTAATTGAACCTTTAATGAAAAATGAACAAGCTCAAAAGATGTTATCTCAAAATACTGAATAATGATTAATCTGGGTGAAGCAAAAAAAATAACATTTAGGATTTTGCTTGAAAATGATATTGAAGACTATCAGTATGAGGGATTATCTCTATTATCTAAAATTCTTAGGCTAGATACTAAAACTATCTTAACAGAAAATGAAATAGTTATTTCAATTAACCAAAAAAAAGCTATTGAAAAAATAATAAAAAAAAGAATTGAAGGGATCCCTCTAGCGTATCTGACAAAAGAAAGATTATTTTTTAATGAAAGATTCTGTGTCAATAATAAGGTATTAATTCCAAGACAAGAAACTGAAGAATTAATTAATTATTTTTTTTC
>JAZANE010000089.1:0-6576 GCA_036228785.1 Chloroflexota bacterium | reverse complement strand
CCTTAATTATTAATAATAAAATATAATTTTTTATTGTCTTTAATTAATTTTTCTTTTGCTTTTTTAACTTTATTTATATTACTAAATTAAAATATATAATAACGACCCAGAATATTATATTTTTGTTTTAGTAGATCATTTAATTTTATTGATTTCTTATCATTTCTAGCAAAAAAAATTATATTGTTTTTTTTCTCTGCTAAAAGCTTTATAACCTCGTAACCTATTCCAGAAGTGGCTCCAGTAACTAGTATATTTTTCATCTATAATAGTGCTTGATAAACCAAGGTTCTTAGATCTTCTCTTATATTTTGACTCAATGGGTTCCCTAGCATTTGAGTCATAAAAACAAGACTGATTTTTTCTTTAGGATCAACCCAGAAAAGGGTAGAGGCTGCTCCACCCCAAGAAAATTCATCTTTTGATCTTAAGCTCATATTCTTAATAGGGTCTATTACTACTGAACCTCCAAGACTAAATCCTACTCCTTTGCCAATATTAGTACCCCATTTTCCTTTGGCAATATCGTACAAATCAATATCTTTTTCTAGATGATTAGACATCATAAAGTTTGCTGTACGTGAACCGATAATATTAAGATTATTAAGTGTCCCCTTATTTTGAAGTAATTCACAGAATTTCATATAATCATCGATAGTAGATAATAATCCTCCTCCACCTGAATAACATGTAGGTTTTTCAATATATGAACTTTTTTCAAAATCATCTTCAACAATATATCTATCATTGGTTTGATCATATATATAACAATTTGCTAATCTACTAATTTTATTTTCTGGGATTTGAAAAAAAGTATCTTTCATCTCTAAAGGATCGAATATTTTTTCTTTGAAATAATCTTCTAAAGACTTTCCTGTGATTCGCTCAATTATAAATCCCAAAATATCTGTAGAAATTGAATAATTAAAATATTCACCAGGTGAAAAAGCTAAAGGTATATCAGATAACTTTTTAATGTATTGGTCAGCTGTAAGCTTTTCTTTTGACCTAGCTATCTTAATTTCTTCTTTTAGATATATTTTTTGAACGAATGAAGTCTCTTCAAAATCATATGTCAAACCAGATCTATGCATCAGAAGATCTTTAATTTTCATTTTTCTTTTAGGAGGTTCAGTAATTAGATTCTCAAAGCTTCCTGATTGATAAACACTTAAGTTTTCCCACTCGGGAATAAATTTTTCAACATCATCATTTATATTTATAAGACCTTGTTCTAGTAACATCATAATAGATATACTTGTTATTGGTTTGGTCATAGAATAAATTCTAAAAATTGAATCTCTATTTATTTTTCTTTTTCTATTTACATCTATAAGACCAGATTCAAAATAATAAATTTCTTTACTATCTTGATTTACTAATACAGAAAAACCTGGAATATTATTTGGTATATAAGAATTTTTTAAGGAATTTCCTAGCTCTTTTATCTTTTCTGGAGAAATTTTCATAAATTAAGCATTAGGCTCATTCCCAAACCTATTATTTTCATTTTTAGATGTTGAAGCTAACCAAATAATTAAAGGTATCCAACCTATAAAAACTACTATCCATAGAAGTTGCCACCAACCAGATCTGTTTGTGTCATGCAATCTTCGTGAACCAACCGCTATACTAGGTAAAAATGTAGCTAACTGAATCAATGTAGTAAATACACCGTTTCCTCCGATTGCTGCATCAAGACCAAGGGCTGCATCAATTACCGAACCCATTAATCCAACTATCATACAAAAAAGAAAAAACCACCAAAACTCAGCCCTTTTTGCTCTGCCAGAAAAAATTGTATAAAGCATAAAACATTTTATAATTGCTATCCTAAAATTCATTTTGTTTCCTCATTCAAAGCTTCTATTGACTCAGCCAAAGAATAGTCACTATCAGTTATGGAGTTTTTATCATGACTCCAAAGTTCAAATTCAACAGTATTGTATACGTTTGTTATTACAGCATGATGATCCATCGCATCTGAAATTTCAGCCACTTGGTTAATAAAGTTTATTGCATCCATAAAACTTTTGAACTCATATTTTCTATATAATTTGTTATCTTTTATTTCCCAATTGTCTACAGAGTTACTCAATTGTATAATCCTTTTTATATTTATTATTAAATAATAGTGAGGTTTCAATATGATAGCAAAAGATTTAGAAGATTATAAAGGTTTTTTTCCTGCTAATCCTACTCCGGTTATTGATGGAGAAGGTATCAAGGAAGATGCCCTAAGGGCAATACTTGATTACAACATTGAAAATGGTGCTGGTGGTTTTTGGCTGGCAGGTACTACCGGAGAAGGGCCAATCTTATCTGAGAGACAGAGAAGAGAAACGGCTGAAGTTTCTGCAGATGTTTGTAAAGGCAAGGTTAAGACCATAATGCATGTTGGTGGCATAACTACAGAACTTTCTATAGCTGGAGCTAAGGCTGCTAAAGATGCTGGATGTGACTCTATATGTTTATTGCCTCCATTTCTTTATCCTACAGATGAACAAGGTGTTTTGGATTTTTACAAAGAAGTTTCTGACGCTTGTGATAATTTACCTTTTTTTGTTTATAACTTACCTCAAATTACAGGAGTGGAATTTGTACCTGGAAACGCAACAGCACCAGGTCAAGTATCTATGGAGAAAGTTATAGATCAAATTCCAAACGTCGCAGGATTGAAACATTCTGCCGCTAATCAAGCTATGATCCCTGTTTTTAAGAATATGGGATTAGCATGTTTCTCAGGGAATGGTTTTCTACCTCTACCTTCATTAACCTTAGGTGCAGTTGGTACTGTAGATGCTCCTTTGTCAATTATCCCAGCAGTTTACAATGCTTTGTATCAAGCATGGATAGCTGGAGATATTATTCTTGCTCAAGAAAAGCAAAAAGAAGTTACCAAGAAAGTTAGCGTACTAAAATCTTATAATTCTGCTGCAGATGCATCAAAAAATCTTTTGTCAGAAATTTTAGAGATTGATTGCGGCAGATCTATTCAACCTAACAGGAGATTATTAGACAGTGAAGTAAAGGAATTGATAACTAGAGCTAAAGAAGTTGGTCTTATTTAGAAGTTACAGGCCATTTCTACAGCATTTTCTGCATACGAAACAGCATTAGATATTCTAGATTTTGCTTGACTATGATCTTCAACAGTGAGAATTCCAAAAATGATAGGAATTTCTTGTTCTATTGAAACTTTTTGGATTCCAAAACTTGAGTTTTCAGCTATGAATTTATAATGATCTGTTTCTCCTTTAATAATGCATCCAATTGCTATTATTGCATCATAATTATCAGATATTTTTTTGCAAGCATAAGGTAATTCATAAGACCCTGGAACTTCATAACTTGAAATATTCTTCACCCCAAGTTCTTTCAATCTTTTTATTGCTAATGTTTCCATTTCTTCTGTAATATCGTAATTAAATTTTGCCTTAACTAAAGCAACATTTATTTTTGACGGATCTTTATCAAGAACTCCAATTTCACCACTTAGTTTACTCAAAATTATGCCCCATTTTTGTTTTTTTTGTTTCTAAATATTTTTTATTTTGAGGCCTTTTTTTAGGACTAAGATTTATAGTAGAATTTATTTCTAAACCAAAACCTTCAAGCCCTATAACTTTTCTTGGATTATTAGTTAGAAGATCAAATTTCTTTATACCCAAAATTCTTAATATTTGTGCACCAATTCCATAAGTCCTTAAGTCCATGGGAAAACCTAAAGATAAATTTGCATCAACTGTATCTTGTCCATGATCTTGAAGATCATACGCTCTGATTTTATTTAGTAAGCCAATACCTCTACCTTCCTGTCTCATATATACAAACACTCCTGAGTCAGATTGAGATATTTTCTTTAGAGCCAAATCTAACTGATCCCCGCAATCACATCTTATAGATTCAAGGATATCGCTTGTAGTACATTCTGAGTGAACTCTAACCATAACAGGTTTATTATCATTTATTTCACCTCTAATTAGAGCAATAGGTTCAGATTTATCAACCTTAGATCTGAAGCCAATTATTTTGAAATCCCCATATTTAGTAGGTAAATTAGCTTCTGCAATTTTTTCTACTAAATTCTCTTTAGCTATTCTATAAGCGATAATATCCTCTATAGATACAATAGGCATATTATATTTTTCAGATATTAACTTTAAGTCATCTCCTCTTGCCATTGTTCCGTCTTCGTTCATTACTTCACAAATAACAGCAGCAGGTCTCTTTCCTGAGAGTTTTACAAGATCAACCGAACCTTCAGTATGCCCTGCTCTAACTAAAACACCACCTTTTTGATATCTAAGGGGAAAAATATGTCCAGGTTTTACAAAATCGGTAGTTTTGGATTTTGGGTTTGATAGCTTTTGTACTGTATTAGCTCTATCTTTGGCAGATATCCCTGATTCAATATCATTTGAAGCATCAACAGAAACTGTAAATGCGGTTCCCATAGATTCAGTATTTTGAGTTACCATTGGTTCAAGATCTAATTTATCAATTATACTTCCGTCTAAAGGTGTACAAATAAGACCTCTAGCAACCGTAGCCATAAAGTTTATATCTTCTGGTTTACAATCTTGGGCAGGTAAAGCAATATCTCCTTCATTTTCTCTACCTTCATCATCAACAATAATTACCATCTTCCCATTTTTGAAATATTCTATTGCATTTTCTACAGATCTGATCTGTTTTTCTGTAGGTCCTTGAGTATTTAATTCTGAGTTCATAAGCTTTTTCTTTTGATTATGTCTTCTACGTATTTTTTAATGTATCTCGCATTTACATCAGTTTCCACATTAACATATTGATTTATTTTGAGATTCTTAAAAGTTGTTTCTTTTAGTGTATGGGGAATAATAGATACTTGGAATCTGTTATCAAATATTTTATTTATAGTTAAGCTAGTTCCATCGATAGCTACGTATCCTTTTTCAATTATATTTTCTAGTAAGTTTTTATTAACTTCAAATGTAATAATTGTACTTTCACTAAGTTTTTCTATTTTTCTGCAAATACCTGTTCCTTCAACATGTCCTTCTACTAAGTGCCCACCAATTCGAGTTTCCAGTGTTGCTGATCTTTCTAAATTGACATGAGTTATTTTTTGCTCTTTCCCAAAAATAGATTTATTTATAGTCTCTTCTGACAAATCAAAACTTATTTTATTATCTTCTAAACTTGTAACAGTTAAACATATCCCAGACGTAGAAATAGAGTCGCCTATTCTGATTCCCTCTAAGATTTTCTTACATTCAATAATTAAGTTGAAATCATTAAATGTAATTACTTTACCTACTTCTTCAACTATTCCTGTAAACATATCTAATTTATTATTCCTGTTATAAGTATATCCTCTTCAATAGATTCAATGGATACATTTTCTAAGTTTATTCTGTCCATGATTTTATTAATACCTTTTCCTTCAACTGGAGATGGTGCAGTTTGCCCTCCAAAAATTGTGGGTGCGATAAAAGCATAAACTTTATCAACAATTTTTTGATCAAAAAAAGAACCAAGCAAAGTACCACCAGATTCTATCAAGATATCTAAGCAACCAATTTCTCCAAGATGATCTAATACTTCCTTAGGATCAATTTTTGAAAACTTTGAGCTTTTATGAGAAATATGTTGAGGAATTTTTTTTGGTGAAGAATCCTTAGAGGTAAACCAGATTACTTTCCCAAGGCTCTCATCTCTAAAAATTTTACAAGACTCATCTAATTTAGAATGATTATCAAGTATGACCCTATATTTAGGTTTTCCTGTAGGCTTATTTTCTTTTCTTGCAGTTAGTATGGCATTGTCTTCTAAAACAGTATTTATTCCTGTGATAATTGCATCAGATAAGTCTCTTATTTCATGAACCTTATTTCTTGATTGATCTGAAGTTATCCACTTAGACTCACCTTTTGTTGTTGAAATTTTTCCATCAAGTGTCATAGCAAATTTAGCAGACACTCTAGGACGATTATGCTTTATATTAAATTCATACCCTTCATACAAATTATTAATTTTTTTAACTTGCTCATCGCCCCAATTAGTTTCTATAGTAATTCCTTTATTTTTTAAGTCTTCGAATCCTTTTCCATTAACTTTTGGATTGATATCAATTTTAGGACATGAAACTTTTATTATTCCTGAATTGATTATTTTTTCGGTACACGGAGTATCATGAGTTGTAAAATTATGTGGTTCTAGGGTACAAAAAAGTGTAGATCCTTTTATATCTTGTTTTGCATTATTAATGGCATCTGCTTCAGCATGAAGTCCTGGACGAGGTTTTGTATAACCTTCTGAAATTATCTTGCCATCTTTTACTAAAAGAGCTCCAACAGCTGGTCTAGGAGCTACCATTCCTTGCGATTTTTTTGCAAGGTTTATAGTTCTTTCTTGAAATTTAATTTCATCCATCTAATTTTTTTTTGAAATCTGATTTTCAAAATCTTTAAAAACTCTGCTCTCTGTAGGGTCTAATTGACCTTGATATCTACTTGAAAGCTCTGGAGATCCATAAGGTTTTTCTGCTGCAGAGTTCATTTTTTGAAAAGATATTTGACCTATTCTCATTCC
>JAZANE010000088.1:0-5459 GCA_036228785.1 Chloroflexota bacterium | reverse complement strand
AATAAATGGTACATGTAATTTTCAAATTTATTTATAAATAATTTATATTTATGAAAAAGATTGTTTGCAAATGAATACAAATATTCCTATAAATACGATAAAAATTTCTGATAAAGCCTTCGAAAAGGTTAAAGAATTTGCTAAGAATGAGTCGAAAGAAAAATATGGCTTGAAGGTTGCTGTAAAAGGTGGTGGATGTTCAGGTTTACAATATGTTTTAGAAATAGTAGATGGGCCAGATGAATCAGATAAGATCATCACTCAAAATGGTTTAGATGTATATATACCGAAAAAAGCATATGTTTATTTAGCTGGAACTTTACTTGATTTTTCTGATGGTCTAAATGGTAAAGGGTTTGAGTTTAAGAATCCCAATGCTAAATCCTCATGTGGATGCGGAGATTCTTTTTCTATTTGATGAAAAAAAATTTCTTAAAAGATCTATCTAGTTCTATATTTTATGACAAGAAGTATACTTTATTTTCAATGATTGGAGATGATGTGATATCTTTTTTAGATAGAATGTCAACAAATGATATTAATCAAAAAAAATCTTCAAAAACAGTCATTACTAATAACAAAGGATCAATTGTTGATATTATTTCATATAAAGTTATAGATCAATCGAAAATAATCTTTGTATCTGTCACTAACTCAAAAAAATCTATTGATTATATGACAAAACATGTAATTATTGACGATGTAGAGTTCAATGTATTGTCTGAAGTGAAAAAATTAGTTATTTACACTGCTTCAAATCAAGAGGAATTAGAATTTTCTAAAGATGTTAGCTTATTTAATTTTGATAAAACTTTCAAAGGGATTAATAGGTTTGAAGTTTTTATGACTGAATCAGAAACAAATTCAATAGACTTAAGTTTATATAAAGAATTGTCTTTTGAAGAAAAAAACCTTGCAGACATTGAACTTGAATATGTAAATTATGATCTATCTATGACTAAAGTTAATCCACTGGAATTAGGTTATATAGATCTAATATCGTTTGCTAAAGGATGTTACGTTGGACAAGAAGTCATAGCAAGACTTCACAATTATCAGAAAGTTAGTAAAGAAATTGTAAAATTTCGATCAAATGACGAGGTTGAAATCAATACTGAAATCAAAGTAAATTCAAAATTTATAGGAAGAGTTATGTCTGTTCAGAAGTTCTCAAATGAATTCGTTGGTTTGTGTCTTATTAGGAAAAAATATAAGGAGTTAGTTTTTAATTCTGAGATAAGCTTCTAACTTAGTAAAAGTGTATCTCCTCCATCAACCAGTATATTCTGTCCAATAATCATTTCTGATTCTTCTGAACACAACATGACAGCTGCTTTTGCAATATCTTCTGCTAGTAACTTTTGTTTTTTAGGATTTTCTCTACTGATAATTTTTTCTATTTCTTCCTGATTAGGGAAATGCTTTATTGCATCAGTTTCAATCATAGATGCAGATATTGAATTAACATTTATTCCTTTAGAAGCTAAATCAAATGCCATATATCTAGTGATTGATTCTAAAGCTGCTTTAGAAACGCCTATAGAAAAATAATTATTCAATACTTTTGTTGATCCTGGTGAAGAAATATTAATAATTCTTGATTTACTAGGCATTAATTTAGAAATACTTTTAGACAAAATCCATGGTCCTTTAGCATTTATCTGCATTGTCCAATCCCAATGTTTTTCTGTAGTTTCAATAGAATTTTTCATTACTCCAGAAGCAGCATTATTAATTAGGAAGTCTATTTTTATATCTAAATTTTTTATATTTTCAACAAATTTTTTTATATCATCATTTGAATTCAAGTTTAGTTTTTTTGAAATAACACTTACTCCAAACTTTAGTAATTCACTTTCTATTTTCTTAGATTCAGAACTACTTCTTACATAAGTAAAGATAATATTGCATCCTCTTTTTGCAAATTCAAAACATATTTTCTTCCCAATACCCCTTGAACCACCTGTAATAAGTAATGTTTTACCACTAAATATCATATTGCCATTCCACCATCTACTCTTATTATTTCTCCTGTAATATACCTAGCTTCCTCTCTTGATAAAAATGCTGCAATTGGAGCTATTTCATCTGGTTCACCAAAACGTTGCATTGGGATCCATGACATAACTTCATTCTTTACTTTCTCTGAAAGTACATCTGTTGTGGCGGTTGAGATATATCCTGGAGCAATTACATTTACTGTTATATTTCTCGTTGCTACTTCCTTTGCTACAGATTTTGTAAAAGAATGAATTCCAGCCTTTGAAGCAGAATAATTTGATTGACCTATATTTCCTCTAATACCTACTACTGAAGAAATGTTTATTACTCTTCCCCATCTATTCTTAATCATGTTATTTATACATAATTTTGTACAATAAAAAGTACCCTTTAGATTAGTATCAATTACCATATCAAAATCTTCTGGTTTCATTCTCATTAACAATGAATCTGAAATAATTCCAGCGTTATTATATAGGATGTCAATATTTCCTAATTTACCTTCCACTTCTTTGACCATATTCTGCACTTCGTTTAGTTTAGAGACATCCCCTTTTATAATTATTCCATCAGAACCTACTTTTTTAATTTGATCAAGAACTTCTTCTGCATCTTCTTTATGAGAATTATAATTTATAGCAATTTTATGGCCAGCTTTAGCAAGTCTTATAGCTATTGCTCGTCCGATACCTCTAGATGCTCCAGTTATAAGTGCTATTCTTGATACTTCTTCCATAATATTATTCCTTAATTTCTGATCTGATTTTATTGATAGCATTTTGTTGCTTTTCAACCCAATCATTTTGAATAGTTAGCTTTGCTGTGTTTATAGCACTAACAATAGTTGAAACCTTTGACGATCCATGACCAATTATTGCTACTCCATTAATTCCAAAAATAGGTCCTCCTCCATAAGATTCTGAAACTACATTAGTTTTGTTAAATATCTCATCTGATAGATCTTTATTTCCAGTTTTGACTAGAACCTCATTTGAGATCTTTTTCCCAAGGCCCTCTGTTGTCTTAAGAAGAATATTCCCAACAAATCCATCGCAAATGACTACGTCTACTTTTTGTTCAAATAAATCTTCAGGTTCAATATTACCAACAAAGTTTAGTGAACTTTTTGATAAAAGTTTATAGGAATCCTTTACTAGTTGATTTCCTTTTCCTTCTTCAGATCCAACTGATAAAAGTGCTACTTTTGGTTCTTTTTTATTGAACATCATTCTTGAAACTTGATCACCTATCGCAGCAAAATCAGCTAGTTGAGTTGCTTTTGTGTCAACGTTTGACCCTAAATCCAGTAAAACCATTTCTGGAGAATAACCAATTATTGGGCCACCAATTGATCCTCTTTCAATACCCTCAATAGTTCCAAATAAAATTGATGCTGCAGCTAAAGTTGCCCCAGAAGAACCCATGCTTACTACTCCTTGAGCGTAACCTTTTTTAACTAAGCCAGCAGAAACAAATATTGAAGCTTTTGGTTTACTTCTATAAGCATTAACAGGACTTTCTCCCTCATTGACCACCCCTTCAGAAGGGATAATTTTAATATATTCGGCTATTTCTTTAGGATATTTAGAAAGCTCTTCTTTTATTTCTTTTTCTTCTCCCACTAATATAACTTTGATCCCATAATCCTTCATAGCAGTAATCGCTGCAGGTACAGTAACTGAAGGACCAAAATCACCTCCCATAGCATCTATAGCTATAACACCGTCAAATTCACTCATTTTTTTCTCCTATTTAAATTGTAACGAAGCAGTTATCACTTCATCTCCATTTTCTTTTTTACAAATTATATTAATTTTTTCTTTTGATTTTTCTTCAAGTGAAATTTGAATACTTTCTTCTGGATAAACTGGATTTTTTAATCTTGCTTCAAAAATAGTGTTTTCAATAATTTTTTTTGAATAAATTTTATATAGATATTCCATAATAATTGAAATTGTTAGCATCCCATGTGCGATTCTAGACTTAAATAGTGATTTTGATGCAAATTCTTCATCAATATGTATTGGATTATAATCCTTTGATGCTTCTGCATAATCATTGATCATTTCTTGAGTTATTTTAATATCTAATTTGTTTGTAATATTATTCTCCATCCAAATTTATTAATATTGTACTAATTGATTCACCTAATTTTTTGTTTGATTTATCACAATATTCTACTCTAATTTTAATGAAAACATTATTTCTTCTTTCAGTTTTAGAATCTATAACAGGTTTTGCATAAATCATATCTTTTTCATTAATTTCTTTATCCCAGCTAATTGACTGATTTAAGTGTATTGCTCCATCCTCTAAATCAACATCAGCTAATAGTTTTCCAAAAGATGTTGATACAATTGCAAATGGTGAATGATTTTCTAAATCTCTGTTTATGATTGCTTTTGAATACATTTCCGATGCCTTCTGATCAATTGAGACCTCATAAGGTCCAAATTCATGTCCTACTGAAAAAGAATTAAATCCCATTATTATCTTTTATCCTCCTCTAAAAGCCTTGCTATATAATCATCCAAAGATTTAGTATCTAAGGGTCCGTTTATCTTAAATGCAAAAGTTCCATCACTTTTCACAAAAAATTTTTCGGGTACAGCTATCACTCCAAAGTTTACGGCAGTGTAACCTTCTTTATCAATCAAAATTTCATACTGAATATCGTTATTTTTAATAAAATTTTCTATACTATCTATTTCATCCCAAATAGCAATTCCAACAAATTCAACACCTCTAAAGTTCCATTCTTTATAACCATCTGAAAGCACTTTTGCCTCTTTAATACAAGGTCCACACCATGATGACCAAAAGTCAATTACTAAGGGTTTTCCAGCAAAATCGTCTAGTTTTATTATTTGACCATTTAGATTGATTACTTCAAATTTTGTTCCATTAGGAGCAGAAACTGAAACTTCTCCCATAGTTGTATTAACTCCATTTTGAATTTTCGGAGCTTTATCACTTATAGTTCCAAATACTAAGAATACAAAAAAAGAAATAAAAAATAAGAATGTAGCTATAACAGATATATTTCTAATATTAATGGTTTGCATTTTTTTTTCTGTTATTTTTGAAAAATCTTAAAATGAAAAATATTATTAATACATTCACCATAAGTATAATTACAACCAAATTTATTACTTGGAAATTTAGGGATGATGATAGTTTATTTACAAAACTCGTTGGAATATTTGTCATTTCCATATTTAGATATTCGCCTTTAGCATAATTATTCACAATATATTCATCAAAAGTTTTTTCTGATATCCGCACTTTTTTATCAAAAGAAAGTTTTTCACCAAAAATTTTTCCAGAACCATCAGGAATTATTATCTTAAAAGACTCAGTACCATGGGGGAAATGTAATGGAAAATCAAATTTCGAAGAATTGTATTTAATAGAATAACTAAAAATTATATTTGAATCTCCTGATGGAACTTCTGATG
>JAZANE010000087.1:0-4585 GCA_036228785.1 Chloroflexota bacterium | reverse complement strand
CTTGCAACAGAAATAAATATAAAGATTCATGATTTTGCATTTAATATTTTGAGTAAAAAAGTAACAATATTTGATGATTCTCAAGATAGTTTTTCAAAAAGAATATTAAAAAATAGACTCTTTTTTGTTTCTGGAGGTATTTTAGGAGGCACAACAGAAATACAAAAAAATATAATAGCTCAGAGGGGATTAGGATTACCGAGATGATCAACTTTAAGCTCAACGAATCTCAGATTATGATTCAGTCAAGCCTAGAAAAAGCATTAAATGAAAATTTTGATATCAGGTCAATGAATAAAAATGCTGACAAAGGAGAAGGCATTAATCAAGGTTGGAAAGAAATAAAAGAATTAGGTTATACAGGTATCATCACAGGAGAAGATAATGGTGGCTTAGGTTTAGATATTTTTGATTTTGGACTAACATTGGAAACTTGGGGTAGTAAATTGTGTGAAGGACCGTATATTGAAAATACACTAGCTATTGGAATCCTGCAAAAATCGTCTAATAATTTCAATAAACTTGTTGAAGACCTTACGTTTTCAAAGGAAATAATTAGTAGTGTTATCAACGAGCAAATAATAGAAAAAAATTATTTAGAAATTAAAAAGAACCAAAATGAATTAGAAGTAAAAGGTGAAATTATAAATTTACCATACTTTGATGATGCATCAGAAATTTTGTGCTTGGGATCAATAAATAAAGAAATAAAGTTTATTGTAATTTCACAGGAAAATTTTAATGAAATAAGTACTAGTAAAACAATTACAGGACAAAAACTTTCTAATATTAGAATAAATTGCAAAATAAGTTCTGACAGATTAGTTAATTCTAAAATAAATCTTTTAGATTTTTATTTTCAATTATTTACATTATCTAAATGCTTTGAATCTATTGGAGCTACAAGCACAATTATCAAAATGACAACTGATTACATTAAATCACGAGAACAATTTAATCAGCCAATTGGAAAGTTTCAAGCTATTCAGCATATGCTCACAGACTTATATATTTCTTACTCAGAATTGAAAGAATTAGTTCGATACACTGCAAAATTACCATTTGATGATAAGAAATTTATGAAACTTGTTTCAATGTCAAAGATCAAATGTGATGAAGACTTACCCAAAGTTGCTTGGATTGCTCATCAACTTCATGGTGCTATAGGATTTACTTGGGACTATGGGCTACATTTGTTTACAAAAAAAATATTACTTAATAAAAGTCTCAATGGAAATTCTAATCTTCATTCACAAATCATAATCAACTGATTATGATTTTAGATCAACCTTTTGTAAAGCTTTTTTTATATAAAGAATATAGATTATTTTGGCTAGCTGCTTTTTTTTCAAATATAGGTATGTGGGCCTTAATTTACGGGAGGTTGTGGCTTATGAGAACGATGACAGATTCTGAAACAATGCTTGGACTTGTTTCAAGCGCAAATTTGACACCTGTATTACTACTTAGTATTTTTGGAGGAGTAGTAGCTGACAAGTATAATAGACTGATGATTTTACGCCTAACTCGCCTAATGTTCTGTTTTATGACTTTTCTTACAGGATTTTTGATATTTTTTAATTTTATGAATCCTTTGGTATTAATTTTTATTTCTCTAATAACAGGAATCTTGATCGCTTTTGATATACCATCTAGGTCATCTATGATAGCAAAATTGGTAGACAAGAAATCTTTACCTGTAGCAATATCTTTGTACTCAATAGTTTTTGGGATATCGGGAATTATAGGGCCATCAATATTCCATCCGGTAGTAAAATTTATTGGAATTGAGGGTTTATTTTACATCATAGGTATATCTTATTTATTTACCTTTATAACTCTGAAAAAAATGAATCTGAATCTTCACAGTCCAATCAAGAAGAAATCAAAAGGAGTAATAAATGATTTATATTCAGGTTGTAGCTATTTAATTAAATCTCCTATTATATTTATTGTTATATTTGTTGGATTCTTTTTTGGATTAACTGCAGGATCTTATGATGTTCTTATCCCAGCTATTGTTACTGAATTATTAGATGGAGATTCAGAGATTTACGGAAAATTACTGCTGTATGGAGGTGTTTCTGGACTAATTTCAACTACAATTTTAATATTAGTGGGGCAAAAATTAAATCAATACGTTTTCTACTTTGGATTTGGAATAATTTCATCATTATCATTAATTATTATGGGATCTGATTATGGAATTACCAATATTTTTATAATTTTTGCAATGATATCTTTTTCAAAAGGTTTCTTTAACACTATGGGAACGACTATTATTCAATCTAATGTGAAAGAGGAGTTTAGAGGACGAGTCATGAGTATAAGTCAATTAAGCTGGGGTTCAGTAGCAATTGGTGCTGTAATTGTGGGCTATCTTGCAGAATCATACTCAATAAGTTTTTCATTTAGATTTATAGGATATTTCAGTTTATTCGTAATATTTTTTGGAGGTTGCATAACTTTGTATAATTTGCTGAAAAAAGATTAAAATGATCAAAAGTTTTTATTTAAGAGTTTAACTCTTTACGAATAACTTATAAAATGGTATCAAAGATATTATTATATTTAGAGATAGAGAATTCCGAAAGGAGAGGTTATGCAACCATTTGCATATTCTGCACCCAATACAATTAAAGAGGCTGTAGAAATACTAGATAAACACGGAGACAAAGCAAGGCCTTTAGCAGGTGGAACAGACTTACTTGTACAAGTTAGAGGCGGAAGGTTTGATTTGGAGGCTGTTGTTGATGTAAAAAAGATTCCTGAACTTAATGAAATTAGTTATGGAAAAGACGAATTGAAACTTGGAGCGGCTGTTCCGTGTCACAAATTATATGATGATCCAGACATTAGTAAAAATTATCCTGGATTAATTGATGCCGCAACCTTAATTGGTAGTATTCAAATTCAATCTCGTTCTGGATTTGGTGGTAACTTGTGTAACTCTACTCCCTCTGCTGATGGAATTGCACCATTAATTGTGCATTCAGCGGTTGCAAATATTGAAGGTAAATCAGGATCAAGGAGCATCCCAGTAGAAGATTTCTGTACCGGGCCTGGATCTAATGTACTAGGTAAAGGCGAAATGCTTGTTTCAATATCTATGCCAAATAAGGGTAGTAAATTTGGAGCTTCATACGAAAGATTTATTCCTAGAAACGAAATGGATATAGCTGTTGCAGCTGTCGGATCAAGTATACTCATTGGGGCAGATGGAAAAATTGCTGAAGCTAGAATCGCACTAGCCTCGGTTGGACCAACTCCAATTTTTGCTAAGAAAGCATCTGATTCTCTTGTAGGTAAAGAACCGAGTGAAGAAGCATTTAAAGAAGCTGGCAGTATTGCCAAGACAGAATGTTCGCCTATAGAAGATATGAGGGGTACTGCTGACCAAAGAAAGCATCTTGTAGATGTATTAACAGTTAGAACACTTGGTAAAGCACTAGAAAGAATAGAGGGATAGAATGGCTATAGACAAAATACATGTAAAAACAACTATAAATGGGCGCCCAGAAGAATTCTTAACTGACCCTTACGTAAGCCTTTTAGATGCTTTACGTGAAATTGTAGGGCTTACTGGAAGTAAAGAAGGGTGTCTAGATGGTAATTGTGGAGCGTGCACAGTTAATATAAATGGAAGAATTGTTGACTCTTGTCTAGTTTTGGCTGCAGAGGTTGACGGACAACAAGTTGAAACAGTTGAGGGAATGGCAAATACAGAAGGATTGCACCCACTGCAGCAAGCATTTTTAGAAGAGGCTGCTCTTCAATGTGGAATTTGTACTCCAGGATTTCTTGTTGCCGCTAAAGGACTGTTGGATAATGAACCAGATCCAAGTGAAGAAAGAATTAGACATTGGTTAGCTGGTAATTTATGCCGATGTACAGGATATGAAAACATTGTAAAAGCAGTAAAAAAAGCTGCAAAAAATTCATAAAATTATATAGTAAGGAGATAAAAAATGGTAAACGTATCAGACTCAAAGAACTATAAAGTTATTGGTACTAACCCAATTCGTCATGATGGATATGATAAAGTCACAGGGCGAGCAGTTTATGGAGCAGATATAAAGCTTCCAGGGCTTATTTGGGCTTCAATAGTTAGAAGTCCTCATGCTCATGTTGTTATTAAGAATATAGATACATCTGCTGCTGAAAAAGTAGATGGAGTATTTGCAGTTATGACAGGAAAAGATCTGCCACATTTAGCAGATAGTTGGATTGACCACGGAGAAGGAACAGAAAATATAGCTTGGTCCTCTGAAAATATATTAGCAACTAAAAAAACTCTTTACAAAGGGCATGCAGTAGCTGCAGTAGCTGCAAGAGACAGATATGTAGCAGATTATGCAGCTTCTAAAATCAAAGTTGAATATGATGTATTAGATTCAGTTACTAACGTAGAAGATGCTACAAAAGATGGTGCTCCAATTCTACTTGAAGATTTAGTAGGAGACCATATAGGTAAAAAAGTTAAAAATACTAACATAGCCTCTATAACTAGACACGAGTTTGGAGATCCAGATAAAGCATTTAATGATGCTGAACACGTTGTAGAAAGAACGTTCACATTACAGAT
>JAZANE010000086.1:0-2622 GCA_036228785.1 Chloroflexota bacterium | reverse complement strand
ATACCACAACGCATTCTGGTTAAGATTTATAGGTAAGTCAAGAGTACGTAAAGCATTTGAAACAAACTGGGGAAGGTTACTTTCTAGTTATAAGATTATAAAGCCTTAGTTTTTGTTTTCTAAACAGTAGTTATACGCACTCAATGCTGAGATTGCACCCTGAGATGCAGCAGTTATTGTCTGTTTGAGATTTGATCCGTTTGTAAGATCTCCAGCTGCATATATTCCATCAATATTTGTTTTCTGGTCCTTATCTACGACAACTTCATTTGTTTCTATATCTAAATCAATTCCTAAAGAGTTTGGAATTTCAATTCTAGGATCAGCTCCCGCTTCTATCATCAATCCATCAATATTGTACTCAATTTCATTATTGTGCTTTTTTTCTAATTTGATTTTTTCGAGACCTCCAAAATCAGAACCAATGAGTTCTGTCACATTATTATTTAGTAATACGTCTATGTTTTCAGTTTTATTGAGTGTTTCAAGTAGTATAGGCTCTGGTCTCCATAATTTTTCGCCTCGATAAACCAAGAATACCTTTTTTGCATACTTAGCAATAAGTATCGCTCCTTCAACTGCGGCATTTCCACCCCCCACTACAACGGCTAAATTTTTATTTTTGTATAGAGGCGCATCACATGTAGAACAGTAAGATACTCCTTTACCTGTCCATTCATCTTCGTTTTTTAAACCTAGTTTTCTTCTTTCTCTACCTATAGCTAAAATTACAGTTTTTGTCTCTATTTCTTGACCATTATTTAATTGACACAAAAAGCCTTTTTCTATTTTTGAAACTGACTTGAGATTATCTTCAATAATTGGCACTTCAAGGTCTGTTACTTGTTTCTTGAACTCTAGCATAAGATCAAAACCGTCTATTTCTATATTCCCTGGATAGTTTTCAATTAATCCTCCAATAGCAGTTTCTCCACCAAAATCTTGACCTGCAATAGCCGTTTTCATCTGATATCTAGCTGAGTATAAACCAGCTGCAAACCCTGCAGCTCCTTGACCTGCGATTAGTACATCTAGATTGATTTTTTCTGATTGATTCATAAAAAGTCTTCGATAAGTTTAATCTATAAATATAATAATGATTATTTCAATTTTTTGAAACTATCATTTTCCACAATAAATAAATTAATTGAGACAATCTTTGATTATTTTTATTAAGAAAAATTTTCAAAGATTAATATTCAATGAGAGAAAATATTACAAACAGAAATTGAATATAAAGGAACACTATAAAAATAATGATATTATTGACAGTATGTTAATAAAAAAAAGATGTGATTAATTAAATAGGAGTTTTTATGGAAAATGAAATCAAGCAGATAAAAAATGGTGATATTTGTTCTCCAAAAGGATTTTTATCTGGATCCATATTTGCCGGAATTAAATCACCAGGGCAAGATAAAAGAGATATTGGAATAATTTTTTCAGAAACGGAATGTGTTAGTGCAGGGACATTTACTCAAAATTCAGTTGTTTCTCCTTCTGTAACTTGGACTAAGGAAGTTCTCGGAGAAAATAAGCTTAGAGCTGTAGTTGTAAATTCTGGTTGTGCTAATTGTGCAGTAGGAAATCAAGGATATATAGATGCCAAAGAAACTGCTAAAATCGCATCAAATTCTCTATCAATAGATCTTGAGTCAATAGCCGTAGCATCTACGGGTATCATTGGAGTTGAACTTCCTATGGCCCTTATGAGAAAATATATTCCTAAAATTGAGCTTTCTAAAAATGATGGTTCAGGATTTGCAAGATCAATTTTAACTACTGATAAAAGAACAAAAGAAATAGCTGTATCTTTTGATCACGAAGGTTCTGAAATAACAGTTGCAGGAGTTGCAAAGGGATCAGGGATGATTCATCCAAATATGGCTACAATGCTTTCATTTATAACAAGTGATATATCCATAGATGAGACTACTCTAAGACAAGTCTTAACACATTCTGTAAATAAATCTTTCAACCAGATAAGTGTTGATGGAGATCAATCTACCAATGATACTGTTCTTGCAATGACAAATGGAGAAGCTCAAAATAAGAAAATAAATTCTTTAGAAAATGCTTCCGTTTTTCAAGAAGCTATGGATCAAGTTTGTATATTTTTAGCTAAAGAGATTGCTAAAGATGGCGAAGGAAATACAAGACTTATTGAAGCTTCAATTTCAGGTGCAAAAACACTAGAAGACGCTAGAAAAGCTGCTAGATTTATAGTCTCTTCAAATCTAGTAAAAACAGCGGTTTATGGCAGAGATCCTAACTGGGGAAGAATAATGATGGCTGTTGGTGCTTCTCAAATTGAGCTAGATGAATCAAAAATTGAAATTTTTGTAAATGATATACAGATAGTAGCAGATGGAATATCTACACCATATAATCATCAAAGTGTTGTAATTGCTATGAATCAACCGATAATTCGCCTTAAAGTTAATTTGAATATTGGTAAAGAATCATCCAACGCATGGGGAAGTGAACTCACAGAAGAATATGTGGTTTTCAACTCTGCATATACAACATAAAAGAAATGAAAAATTCTTCAAACATTACCGTTATAAAGATAGGGGGATCCACTTTAGGAGAGACCGATAGCACCTTTGCAGATATAGCTTC
>JAZANE010000085.1:0-7097 GCA_036228785.1 Chloroflexota bacterium | reverse complement strand
CATCGGACTCAGGTTTTTCTACAAGACCAAAGACATATTCAAATCCTCCACCTGGACCTTCATTTATAGAAACTCTTAGGTAGCTACCTTCGTTGCCCTGTTCCTTCATTATTTCTTGAAGTTTTGTACTTGCAACTTCTGTATAAGTTACAATTTGATCTGAATCTAACAATTTACTCTCCAATAGATATTTTTTTCAAAGTAATTATATTCTACTTTATTTTTTTTAAATAAATCAATGATTACATCTCATAAAAACTAAATTTTAAGTAGTTCTAAGCTCTATTTTTATAGGTATAATATTTGTATCAACTAAAAAAAGTTCATATGTATCAAATAGACAGAAAAATAGTATCAATGTTAGGTCATGATGGAAGACTTTCTAATGCTCAATTGGCTAGAGAACTTGAAGTGAGCGAAGGTACTATCAGACGAAGAGTGAAAAATCTGTTAGATTCTAAAACTATTTCTATTGTAGCTGCTTCTGATCCAAAAAAACTAGGTTTTTTTTCTGAAGCATTAATCGGGGTTCAATGCGAACCTGACAAAGTTACGGATATTTCAAACAATATTGCTTCATTAGAACATACTCGATGGGTAATTGCCACTACGGGAAGCTATGACATATTTTGTCTAGTTGCTCTTGAAAGTTCTGAAGAATTAGGAAATTTTATAAGACTAGATATTGGTTCAATAGAAGGAATAATCAGAACTGAGACTTTTGTGAATTTGTCCGTAGCTAAAAGAGAATATGGAGACTAGTTTCAAATTGAGGGAATTATGTACAGAGATTTAATGTGTGGAAAAATTTCCTCAACGAATGCAGGGAAAAAAGTAAAATTAGCAGGTTGGGTTTCTAGAAGAAGAGATCATGGTCAACTTATATTTATTGATTTGAGAGATAAGTCTGGAATCATGCAAATAGTTTTTAATCCTGAAATCTCTCAAGAAACTCATGAAAAAGCAAAAAATCTTAGAAGTGAATGGGTCATTTCAGTTACTGGAACCGTTAATAGAAGAATTCAAGGGGCTGAAAATAAAGATATTTCTACAGGTGATTATGAAATGAGTGTAGAATCAATGGATGTCTTGTCAAAATCAAAGACTCCTCCCTTCGAAATTTCAGATAATAAGGAAGTTTCAGAAGAAGTTAGGCTTAAGTATAGATTTCTAGACCTAAGAAGAGAATCTATGCAAAATAAATTAAACCTAAGGCATAAAGTTACTAGATTTATTTGGGATGACCTTTCAAGTAAAGGCTTTACACATATTGAAACTCCTATACTTATTAAAAGCACCCCTGAAGGAGCAAGGGATTATGTGGTTCCTTCCAGAGTAAACAATGGATCTTTTTATGCATTACCACAGTCCCCTCAACAGATGAAACAGATGCTAATGGTTTCCGGTTGTGATAGATATTTTCAGATCGCTAGATGTTTTAGAGATGAAGATCTAAGAGCTGATAGGCAACCTGAACATACTCAACTAGATTTAGAAATGAGTTTTGTTCATCAAAATGATGTTATTGATGTAGTTGAAAGCTTGTATATAGACTTGATTAAGAATATAGACAATGAAATAAAAGTAGATTCTTCATTTGAAAAACTTACCTATTCTGAGGCAATGGATAGATTTGGAACTGACAAACCTGATATGAGATTTGGAATGGAACTAAGTAATTTTACAAATATAGCTCAATCGATAGAATCAAATGTGATTAGTAATTCTCTCAAGAGTGGAGGAATATTAAAAGGATTCGTTGCCAAGAATTTAAGCAAATATGGACGAAGGGATTTTGACAGATTAACTGAACAGGTCAAAGACCAAGGTGCAGGAGGATTGATTTATATTTCAATCCCTGAGGATTTTGATGGTGAAATAACTTTAGATAAAACTAGTGGTCCACTTAACAAGTTCTATAGTGAGAAGAATTTCCAAGATATAACAAACTTAACTTCAGCTGAAAAAGGTGATGTTATTTTTATGATTATTGGGGATGAAAAAATTGTTAATAATTCTCTTTCTTTTCTAAGAAATTATATTGCTAAAGAAAATGCATTAATTGATGATAATATAATGAAATTTCTTTGGGTCACTGACTTTCCTTTGTTTGAGAAAGATGATGAGAATAAATGGCAACCAGCTCATCATGTTTTTTCTTCCCCAAAAAATGAAGACATCAAATTTCTTGATACTGATCCTGGAAAAGTTAAGGCAGATCTTTTTGATCTTGTATGTAATGGTGTTGAACTTGGTTCAGGTTCCATTAGAATACACGATAGACATCTACAAGAAAAAGTATTTGATGTGATTGGTTATTCATCCAGCGAGGTTAGTAATTTGTTTGGTCATTTGCTTGATTCATTTGAATTTGGGGTCCCTCCTCATGGCGGAATGGGTCTTGGCCTTGATAGATTAGTAGCTATGCTTGCTAAAGAAGATTCAATAAGAGAAGTTATTGCTTCTCCAAAAACCCAAACTGCATCAGATTTATTATTTGGTTCTCCAGATTTAATTACTGATGAACAATTGAATGAACTTAGTATAGAAATTATTGAAGAAGAGGAAAAATCTAAGAAATGAATGTAGATATTAAAGAGGAAAAAAATAAACAAGTAGATATTGAAATATTAGTTGATGACTTTTTAGTAGTAAAGCATCTTAAGAATTCTGCTAATAAAATCGCTCAATCAACAAATATTAAGGGTTTTAGAAAAGGTAAAGCTCCTTATAACATAATCGAAAGTCAATATGGTAAAGACTATCTGCTAGAAAACAGTTTGGATTCGATAATTCAAGAGGTTGCTCAAGAGGTTTTAGAAAAAAATGACTTTGAATATCCATGTGCACCAAAAGTAGACATACTTGAAAGAGAGCCAAAATTAAAATTAAATCTAATGGTGCCAATGATGCCTGTTGTGAAGGTAGGAAATTATAAAAACCTCAAAATTACAGTGAAGAAAGATAAAGTAACTAAAGCTCGTCTAGAAGAAGCAAAATCAAGAATTCTTGAATCTAGAGCAACTTGGGAACCTAGTAATAAAAAATTAGATTTTCCAGGATTTGCTAAATTGAATATTCTTGCAAAGTCTGAAGATAACATAATTCTAGAAGAAAAAGAGTTTGATTTTTATGCAGTAGCAAATAGTAATCTAATTGCTCCAGGCGTTTCTGAGAACATTAAGGGTATAAAGAAAGGTGAAACTAAAAGTTTTACATTAACATTACCTCTAGATTGGAAAGAAGAAGAATTCCAAGGTAAAAATGCCAAATTTGAAATAGAATGTATCAGCGTTCAAGAAAAAGTTTTGCCAAAACTTGACAAAAAATTTCTCAATGAACTCAATCCAGATATTAAGAGTGTTAAGGATTTCGAAAGTCAGATTAGGGATGAGATTTCAGCTGAGAATGAGTATAAATTTAATATGGAAGTTGAGTCTGAAATTTTAGAAAACTTACTCAAAAAATCCAACTTTGAGATTTCAGAAATTCAAATTCAAAGATCTGCGGATCAAATAATTGATGAAAGAGTTAGATCTGTTTCTCAGTATAATATGAAATTTGAAGATTATCTAAAAGCTATAAACAAAACAAGTGAAGATTTTTATAAAGAAACTCTTGAATCTGCAGAACAAGAAATAAAGAGGTTTTTAGTAATAGAAGAAGTAATTAAATTAGAAAAATTTGAACCCAAAGAAAAAGAAGTTGATTCTGAAATAGAATTGATAAAAGAACAGTATAAGGATCAAAAATTAGCTGATGATGAAACTTTAAAAAATTATGTCAAAAATAACTTGAGAAGAAGAATGTGTATTGACTATCTAATAAATTCATCTAAAAAAACATCAACCAATCGAAAAAAGAAATAATATTTAGTAAAATTAAAAATATCTTAAATAATAAGGAGTTCATTTTTGGAACCACAAAACTTTAATCCTAAATCATTAATCCCTTCAGTTATTGAAACTACATCTAGAGGAGAAAGAGCTTACGATATATTTTCATTATTACTCAAAGAAAGAATAATCTTTCTAGGGACGCCAGTTGATGATTTTGTTTCTAACACTATTGTTGCTCAGCTTTTATATTTATCAAGAGAAGATCCTGAAAAAGATATTAACTTGTATATCAACTCTCCTGGTGGTTCTGTTTATGCAGGTTTGTCTATATATGACACCATGCAAATGATACCTAATGATGTTTGTACATTTTCTGTAGGATTATCTGCTAGTATGGGTACAATATTGCTTACTGCAGGTGCAAAGGGGAAACGATATGCTTTGCCAAACTCAACCATGATGATGCATAGTGTTTCAGGTGGTGGTGGAGGAACTGTTGCAGATATCCAAATTCAAGCAAAAGAAATGCTTAGAATTAATGATAAATTAACTAAGATTATGGCTCTTCACACAGGTCAATCCGAATCGAAAGTAAAAAAAGATGAAGACAGAGACTTTTGGATGGATGCTGAGCAAGCTGTAGATTATGGCTTAGTTGATCAAGTAATCTATCCTGAAGGTACAAAGAAATCAAAAAAGAAATAAATTTAAAGTGACTGTTCAACCTCTTTAGTTAAGTCAACATAAGAATCTTTTTTAATATTTATTTCACCTTTAGATATTTTAGATAAAGTTTTTCCTAATAAAACTCTTTCATACATAATTTGCTTCTCTCTTATAGATGAGAAAATTTCTGTCTCTTCTATTTCAATCAGATTTTGATTATTGTTGTTATCAATATTAAATTTACAGAAAGATATATTTGGTCCTTCATCTAAATCTGAAGTCATTAGATGAATTGAAATTCCAGAATTACTCGATTTAGATTCTATCAATTTTTTTATTACGCTTTTCCATGTACCATTAGGGCCATTTGGAAGAGCTGGATGAAGATTTAGAATTTCAAAGTGATTGCAAATTACAGGAGAGAATAACATATATCCTGCTGCAACTAAAATATCCACATTAAATTTTGAAATAGAATTAAGTACTTTTTTATCATAATCAACTCTTAGATCCTTCCAAGGAAGGCCTCTTTCAGTCTTAAATCTTCTAGATGATAAAGTTATAGCTTCTATTTTATTTTTCTTGACTAAATCTAAATATTTATCTGATCCTTCTTTTTCTCCATACTCTCTATTTGAGAAAACAAAATTAATATTAAGAGTTTTATTATTGTGTAACTTAATTCCCTCTTTAAGTAGTCCAAGCGAGCCACTACCATTTCCTGTTGATAACCATCCAATATTTAAGGCAGAATTAATTTCTTCCAAGATATGATCCGTCGCTTGTAGAGACATTTATTTCTTGACCATTTTCAATAAAAAGAGGAACTTGTAATGTTAGTCCACTTGTGGTCGTAGCAGGTTTTGTAGCACCTGACTGAGTATCTCCCTTTAATCCTACCTCAGTATTTTCTATTGTAAGTGTCATGGATGATGGAAGTTCAATAGCTAGTGGCCTTACTTCTAAAAAAATAATTGAAATACTATTTCCTTCAGAAAGATATTTTGATGCATCTCCTACTATCTTTTCATCTAGTTCATATTGTTCAAAATTTGAGTTATCCATAAACACAAATAGATCTTTATCTTTGTAAAGGAATTGAGCTTCTCTAGTATCTGTTGGTGCGAGTTCGAGTTTTTGATTACCAGGGACTTTTTTTTCATACACATTTCCACTTTCAATGTGTCTTAATTTAAGAGTTAGTGTGGGTGGAGCTTTAGGCGCCTGTCTATGCTGCCATTCTAAAATTTGGTATATTTCATCTTGTAGTAAAATAGTCATATTTCTTTTTATTTCGCCTGATGAAATTGTCATTGATTTCTCCTCTAATATATATATTTTATTTTATGCTTTGGGATGAGCATTTGTATAGACATCCCGAGATTTTTCTACAGAAATATGAGTATAGATTTCTGTAGTTTTAGGTGAAGTATGCCCCAGAAGTTCTTGAACTACTCTAAGATCAGCTCCTCCATCAAGTAAATGAGTTGCAAAAGAATGCCTTAGAGTATGAGTATGGTACTTAGGATTTAATCCAGCTAAACTAATATATTTTTTGACAATATGCTGAATACTTCTTATTGAAATTCTAACCCCAGAATTACTAAGGAAAAAAGCCTTTTCTTTTTTTGAATTATCTCTAATTTCTAAGTAATCTTTTAGAATCTTTGAAGTACTCTCAGAAAATATAACTGATCTATACTTAGAGCCTTTTCCAAAAATAACTGCTTGATTTTGATTTAAATCTATATCTTGAATATTGAGGTTATTAACCTCTGAAACCCTCAAACCCGCTGAATAAATAAACTCTATTATAGCATGATCTCTTTTACCTAGATTCTTACTCTTATCTATGCAATCAATCATCTCATCAATTTCATCTGTAGTAGCAATTGAAGGCAATTTTTTACCTATTTTAGGAGGACTTATTTCTGAGAAGAAATTTTTTTCTATTTTTTCTTGATCTATCAAATACTCAAAATATGTCCCAACATTTGAGATTATTCTTCTTATGGAAGTATTTGATGTGCTTTTTCTTAATTCAGAAATAAATTTCCGAGCTAAATCTAAATTAAATTCTTGGTCTAAGTTTTCATTAAGAAAAAAGATTAGTTTACTAATATCTAATTTATGATTTCTTATGGAATATTCAGAAAGATGTTTTTTTTGTTCTAAAAAAGTATCTATACTACCTTCTAATTTTCCTGTTATTGATTTTACCTTCATATATTTATCATAATAAAAATTTATACAAACTCTATGTATAAAATTATGCGAAATTATCAGGAATTTTTCATCTAAAATTTTATAAATTAATTAAACTTTAGTGAATGCACTTTTCTTTCATAGCCTTTTTAAGAGCTTCGATTGTTCTAGTTCTTCTTCTCCCAAAACCAGCCCATGCACTTTCATCTGCAGTAACCTTACATGCCTTATCTTCACAAGCAAGAAAACCTCCATCACCATTTTTATTCCTAAATCTTATCCATATCATTCTGGTTTGTTTTTCTAGATTATCATTTAGTGATTTATAACC
Organism: Chloroflexota bacterium; assembly: GCA_036228785.1. Lineage (GTDB taxonomy): Bacteria > Chloroflexota > Dehalococcoidia > Lucifugimonadales > Lucifugimonadaceae > TMED-70. The sequence goes on along the minus strand of JAZANE010000085.1, from coordinate 56 downwards.
TAAAGGAGGATCATTTTCTTCGAATTCCTTACCTGTTTCAGAGTTAATGCAAGGGG
>JAZANE010000084.1:0-2831 GCA_036228785.1 Chloroflexota bacterium | reverse complement strand
GAGAGTTCATGACTATAAAGAGATGATGGATGTAAAAAAAATGACTCAAGTTCTGAAAGATTCAGCTTATAGTCTATGAATTATTCAAAAGTATATTTATCTGTTGGCACAAATTTAGGTAATCGAGAAAATAATATTTCTAATTGTATAGATTATCTAGAAAAAATTTCTGAAATAAAAAATATTTCTAAAATTTATGAAACAGTTCCTTATAAAGTTCAGATTGAGCAGGATGATTTTTTGAATTTAGCTCTAGAAATCAATTTTTCTGAATCTGCAGAAAATTTATTAATTGAGATTAATAAAATTGAAAAAGAACTTGGAAGAGTTAGATCAAGTATAAGAAATGAACCAAGGGAAATTGATATAGATATAATTTTTTTTGGCAATCAGATTATTAATAAAAAAGATTTGGTAGTACCTCATCCTAGATTTAGAGAGAGATTATTTGTACTAGAACCCCTTAATGATATAGCGCCTAATTTTTTAGATCCTATAACCAACAAAACAATCAATCAATTGTTAATAAACGCTCAAAATAGTAGCAATTAAGTAAATAATCATGGAAATAAATATTGAAGGATTAATTTTATTTTCTTTCACAGCGTTTCTATTATTCCAAGTCAAGAAAAGCACTACAAAAGTAAGTAAAACTTTAATAAGAAGTAAAATTGCCTTCGATGAAGAATAATCTCCGTAAGTCAATCTATCAAATGCAATAATCACACCAGAGAAAAATAATAATATACTAGAAACAATAAGAACTGAGTTATAGTCAGATATGAAATCCAGAGAAGATATTTTTTTATCCTTATATTTGTAAGATTTTATTAGATACAATAAAGAACCTCCAAGCCAAATACCTGCAGACATACTATGTAGCCATAAAAAAAATGTAAAAATTATCTGATTCATTTTGAATTTTCCAATTCTTTGATGGATTCAAAGACTAACTCTTCATCTATAATTCCTAACCATCTCTTAAATTCTTTACCTTTTTTATCAAATAAAATAGTAGTTGGAAAAACTGTTATATCCAAAGTTGAAACAACTTTATCTTTTTCATCTGCAACTGATGGATAACTAATCCCTTTATTCAAAAACATTCTCTTTCCATCTTCTTTAGTATCCAAACCTAAAACTTGGACTCCTATAACTTTTGTAGCTGATGATTTTGAGTTAATTCTATCCAATATTTCTAGCTCATATACACAAGGAGGGCAAGACGGGAACCAAAAGTTTAACAATATATTATTGTTATCGAACGAAGAAAAATCAATCTCGTCTTCAAAAATTGTTTGATTAGAAAATGGTAGGTCATAAAAATTTGATTTATTAAGATCTTGGCTGCAACTTAATAAGATTAGAAAACTCAGAGAGAAGAAAATTTTTATATTTTTTTTATGAAAAGGAATTAATCTGATCATTTATTGCATCTAATAATTTATCTGAACTTACTCTTATTTGTTTCATAGTATCCCTATGTCGGATGGTTACAGAGTCATCTTCTTCAACACTTTCAAAGTCAATTGTTACACATAAAGGTGTCCCAATTTCATCCTGTCTCCTATACCTTCGACCAATAGATTGAGTATCGTCGTATTGTGCCGTAAATTTTTTATTTATATTCTCAAAGATTTTTCTACTATATTCAGATAGCTTTTCATTCCTTGATAATGGAAGTACAGCTATTTGTATTGGAGAAATCTCAGGATGTAACCTTAATAATGTTCTTGTTTCTTTTTCAGTTTCTTCTTCGCAGTATGCATCGCAAAGAAAAGCAAGAACACTTCTATCAGCACCCATCGCAGGTTCTATTACATAAGGAGTGTATCGTTTGTTGTTTTCTTGATCAAAATAAGATAAATCTTTGCCTGAAAGTTCAGAATGTGCCTTTAAGTCGTAGTCAGTTCTGTTAGAAATTGTCTCCAATTCACCCCAACTCCACGGGAATAAATATTCAATATCAGAACTAGCTTTTGAATAATGAGGGAGTTCTTCTTTTCCGTGTTTTCTAATCATCAAGTTTTCTTCTCTAATTCCAAATTTTTTGAACCACTTCATTGAAAAGTCTATCCAATATTCGTGCCATTTTTCATCTTCATCAGGGCTACAGAAAAATTCCATTTCCATTTGCTCAAATTCCCTTGTTCTAAATGTGAAGTTACCTGGAGTTATTTCATTTCTGAATGATTTCCCTTGTTGAGCAATTCCAAAAGGTATTTTTTTTCTTGAAGTATTCAGTACGTTAAGGAAATTAACAAACATAGCCTGAGCAGTTTCTGGTCGAAGATAAACAGTTGAGGATGAGTCTTCAACAGGTCCAATGAAAGTTTTAAACATTAGATTGAAATTTCTGGCTTCTGATAGTATTCCCCCGTCAGGTGAAGGATTCTCTTTTCTCTTACTGTTTGGAAGATTAGTAATTTTTATTACTTTGTCTTTTAATAAACTTCTTGCTTCTTCTTCATCGGATGCTTCAACTGAAATGATTTTTTTTTCTTTTTTAGTTTCAATTTCTACGATAAATATATGATCTTCTCTGTATCTTTTCCCTGTAACAGAACATTCCACAAGCGGATCTGAAAAAGAATCTAGATGACCAGAGGCTTTCCACACATTTGGATGCATTAATATTGATGCATCTATACCGAATATATCTTCTCTTTCTGTTACGAATGATTTCCACCAAAGATTTTTTACATTTCTCTTTATTTCAACTCCAACTGGACCATAATCCCATACAGAAGCTAATCCACCATATATTTCACTTGAAGGGAATATAATTCCTCTTCTTTTTGCCAATGAGACTAATTTTTCTAAATCTTGTA
>JAZANE010000083.1:0-4833 GCA_036228785.1 Chloroflexota bacterium | reverse complement strand
AACTGGACCAAACTCAGCAATAATTATATCCTTAGGGTCTATTAACTCTTTAGCTTTTTCCTTCAATAAATTTGCTCTCTCTTCATAATTTGCGTGCACTATAAATAATTTAGAAATTTTATGATTTTTCATCTCATCAACTATAAAATCCATACCCTTAATTAAGCTTCTAGCCTTTCCAACTGATTGAACTTCTCCGTCCACAGCAGACAAAATTGGTTTAATCTTCAAGAGAGAGCCCATAAAAGCTCTTGCTTTACCTATTCGACCACCTTTTGCAAGAAATTCAAGTGTTGCACACAACCCCATAAAAATTGCTTTTGGGATTATTTTTTCAGCTTCTTTAACTAAATTTTCTAAAGATTCACCTTTTTGATTTAACTCTGCGATGTGATGCACTATTGCTCCAAGACCAAGAGTTCCATTCATACTATCTATAACTTTTATTTTTTCATTATCTATTTCTTTTTGAGCTTGAAGTGCTGAGTTATAAGTTGCACTTAACTTTGAAGAAATATGTATGGATAAAATTGAATCATATTTTTTTAGTAAATCATTGTAAGTTTCAACAAATCTTCCAACTGAAGGTTGAGAAGTTTGAGGATGAATTTCAGATGTACTTAATTTTTCGAAAAATTCATCAGATTTTAGATCTATACCATCTAAAAAAGTCTCTTCTCCAAAATGAACGTTTAATGGGATAACCGTTATTTTATTTTTTTTCACTACACTCTCAGGTAGATCACATGTGCTATCTGTTACCAATGCTATTTTTGACATATTTTCCTATTCTCCTAGTATTAGGTAATTATAATATGGTTGATTCCCTTCTACAATCGTTAATTCCTTTTCATTGTTTTCTTCATGAAAGTCTTCTTCTAAATTTTGCAGATTATTTCCTATAGAATCATGGCCTTTTATTACTGTAATGATATCTTTTCTTTTTGTCATATCAGAAATTAAGAATTGCAAAGCTTGTTCTGAGTCGGTAAAAGAATCAATTATTTCATCTTGAAGAATACTTATGTAATCATTTTTCTTAATTTTTTTACCTTGAATAGAGATATTTCTAGTAGATATTGATACTGAAGCCTCCTCAATAGAATCTTTAGCTGAATTCATCTGATATAAATTCTCTGAAATTGAATTTTCATCGTCAAAATAAATAACTGAGGATAGCCCTTGTTGTATAGACTTAGTTTCTACTAGATAAATATTCTTTCTTTCAGTAATTTCCAATAACTTTTTTACAGTAACTAAAATATTAGGATTATTAGGTAAAATAATAATATTTTCTGATTTAATTGATTCAACAATCTCTAGAATATCTTTGATACTAGGATTCTTTTTAGGACCTCCAATCAATATGTGCATTGGAGAACCAGCAGTTTCATTAAATAGATTCACAAGTCCATTTCCTTCACAAATTGAAATTATTGAAGTATTGATATTACTATAATCCTTCTTTGATTGAGAGATCTCTTTGGTTTGTTCATCCATATTTTGAATAAAAATATTTTCAACTTTTCCAATTTTTTTTGCATAATCTATAATTTCTGATGTATCTAAAACATGAATATGAACTTTTATTAAGCTTGAATCACCAGTAATAACTGCTGATTTCCCAAATTGAGGTATTTTTTTTCTCTGAAAATCAATATCAATATTTTCACCCTTGATCGTAAATACTGTACAGTTACCCCATTCTATTTCGTCTGTTTCATCGTAAAATTCTTTAGAAACAGAATCTGATAATCCAGCAATCATCTCAGAGTATGCATTACTAAGGTTAGTTTGAAGCTCATTTGAACTTTTGGAAATAGTAGAAAAAAACCAAGAATTTATCATCATTGAAAAGCCTAAACCACCAGAATCAACAACATCTGCTTCTTTTAAGATAGGGAGCTTATCAGGCGTAGATCTGACAGATTTTATAGACTCTTTAGATAATATTCTTAAGAAATCAGACAAAGATTTACTTTTTGAATAGCTCTTAAGAGCTACTGATCCAACATCTTCGTAAATTGTCATTAAAGTTCCATCAACTGGGTTAGGCAGAGATTCACGTGTAGTTTGAGCTGCATTGACAATTGATTCAGCTAAAGTTCTAAAGCTTAGAGAATTATTTTTCTTATATGCAGCTAGTAATCCTATAAAAAATTGAGATAAAATTACTCCCGAGTTACCTCTAGCTTCCATCAAAGAAGAATTTTTTAAAATTGATAAAAAGTCTTCAATATTTGTATTTTTTGAATCTGATAAATTTAAACTTTTAAGAGTAAGTAGCATATTAGTACCAGTATCGCCATCAGGAACAGGAAAAACATTTAAGTTATTAATTTTTTCCTTATATATATCTAAGCAAAAAATAAAATTCTGAATACCTGAAATAAGTTCATCTAATGAAATTTCTTGATTTGTGTTCATAAAATAATATTTAGAATTATTAGATTGATGATAAACTATAGTAGTAAAAAAAAAAATAATTTAAATTACGTATTTACCAAGAGAAAAAAATGTCAGTTGATCCAAGAAAATATTTAGGTCTAGGCCCTCTGAAAAAACCTTTATTTGGTCATAATAGATCCCATGCCTTAAATGCTACTCAAAAAATTTCTAAACCTAATGTTCAAAAAAGAAAAATAACTATCGACGAAAAAGTATACACAGTTAAATTAACTGCAAGAGAAATAAGAACGCTAGATAAAAAAGGGATTGCTCTTAGATAGATTGCCTTAGATGGTTTACTGCGCCTAAATAACCGAGATCATTATTGAGTATTCCTGTCCCCGAAACAAACATCCTCGCTCCAGAATCATAAGGTTCCTTTATGGTTTCTGATTTTATCCCACCATCAACACCAACTAGGATATTTTTTGATGATAGTTCTGAAACAAATAATTTGATTTTTTCATTAACAAATTTTAGATATGATTGCCCACCTTTGCCAGGATAAACACTCATAAATAGAACTCGATTAATATCATCTAAATAAGGCGCGATTTGGTTTATTTCAGTATCTGGATTTAATGCAATGCCAACTTCAGAATTTGATTCTTTTATTTTGCTAATAAGTTTTGAAGGATTATCAACTGATTCAATATGAAAAGTAAAAATATTCACTCCTATCTCTAAAAAACTATCTATATAATTAGTTGGATTATCAACCATAAGGTGGACTTCAATTGGTAGATCAGTAAGATTACGAACTGATTGAACTATCGGATGACCAAATGAAATACTTTCAACAAAATGGCCATCCATAATATCTAGGTGGAATTCATCTATACCTGAAAAATTTAGAGACTTAATTTCTTTTTCTAAATTTCTAAAATCAGAAGATAAAATAGATGCACTTATAATAATATTTTTTTCAGTCATACTATTTTGAATTTAGATATTTTTTAGCTGACTCAATTTGATTCTCAACTGAACTTCTAGAAGTACCACCGTAAGAATTTCTTTTTTCTACCGAATAATTAACATCTATTTTCATTACATCCTCTTCAAATAGGTCTGAGATTTTCTTGAAGTCTTCAAATTTCAAATCTTTAATTGATTTATTTTCATCGGATAATTTTTTAGAAACTTTTTTTATTACTTCGTAAGCTTCTCTAAATGGAACTTTCTTAAAAGCTAAATAATCGGCTAAATCTGTCGCTAAGATATTTGATTCAATTGAAGAACTCAACATCTTTTCTTTATTAAAAGTTATGTCTAAAAACATACTTTTGAGTACTGCTACAGTTTTTGTCACTGATTCTAATGAATTCATAGCTCCTTCTCTATCTTCTTGAAGATCTCTATTATAAGTAAATGGAAGGCCTTTTAAGGTAGTCATTAATGACATAAGATTACCGATAGAGTTTCCAGTTTTACCACGAACTAACTCTAAATAATCTGGATTTCTTTTTTGAGGCATTATACTTGAGCCAGTAGTAAAATTTTCTGGCAAATTAATAAAACTGAACTCATATGTAGACCAGATTATAAATTCTTCACATATTCTTGAGGTATTGATCATTATTGAGCTCAATGCATAAAGAAGATCCAAGATATGATCTCTAGATGAAACAGAATCAATTGAATTATCAGAAATATTTCTGAAGCCTAATTCCTTAGCTAAAAATTTTCTATCAATAGGAATAGTGACTCCTGCGAATGCTCCTGAACCCAATGGCATAACATTCATGTTTTCATAACAATATTCAAGTCTGTCTAAGTCTCTTGATAAAATCGAAAAATATGCCATCAAGTAATGAGAAAGCAAAACTGGCTGCCCTTTTTGAAGATGAGTATATCCTGGCATTATTATAGAAGAATTTTTTTCAGCTAGATTTACAATTGCAAGTAAAAAGTCCCTAAATTCTTTACTTAGTAATCTAATATTATTCATAAAGTATAATCTTACATCTGTAGCAACTTGGTCATTTCTTGATCTTCCAAAATGTAGTTTTCCAGCAGTATCACCTATTTTGTCGTATAGTGATTTTTCAATATTTAGATGGATATCTTCGAGAGAAGAATCCCAAGTAAATTTATTCGATTGGATTTCAATTAAGATTTCTTCTAAAGCTGTAACAATTGAATTGTTTTCATCTGATGTTATCAAACCAACTTTTTTCAGCATTTTAGAGTATGCAATAGATACAAGTATATCTTCTTTATACATTTTTTTATCTGTACTAAAGGAACTGGTGAAATCTCCGAAAATTTCTCCTCCTTGCACAGATGAGGTTTTATTGTTTATTCCCTTACTCAATTTTATAAATCATTATATTTTTGTTTTTTTGCCTGAATTCTTGAAGGCAATGAGTATATATCTATAAACCC
>JAZANE010000082.1:0-2846 GCA_036228785.1 Chloroflexota bacterium | reverse complement strand
ATAAATACTGTCGACATTGATATAGATTCTAGAATTCCAGAAGACTATATAGATGATATAAAAATAAGACTTAATTTATACATGAGACTTTCAAAAATAAGAGAAATAAATCAAATTTACGAAATAAAAGAAGAAATAATAGATAGATTTGGAGAGCCCCCAGAAGAATTTGAAAGGCTACTGATTTTAACTCAGATAAAAATATTATGTCATGAATCTAATAATATTATCTCTATAGCCGGAAACAGAGATGTTTTGAAGATAAAATTCAAGGATAGCCTTTTAGACATAAAATTCTATTTAGAGAAAAGCTTAATCGAAAACATAGAAATCAAATCAAAAACTATGAATTTTATTCCTGAAAGTTCAGAAAATGTACTTTCTGAACTAGTTATATTGATAAATAAAATCTTAAAAATTCAGGAGGAAATTAAAACAAAATTTGAAGAGATTTCAGGTAATATAAAGAACAACTAAACCGAAAGAAAAAATGAAACTTACTAGTAAAGAATTAATTAAATCTGTAACTAAATCTTGGGAAGGAAAAAGGGATAAAAATTCTAGACCTTTAGTATCTAAAGATATCCTTGAAAGAATGAAACTGGTTACTACTGAAGAAGCATGGGGAACCTGTCGAAAGAATGGATATCACTTTCAATTTGCAGGAGACTGGAATAATCTTCATCCAGAAAGAGTTATAGTTGGAAGAGCAGTAACATGCAGGTGGGTTCCAAAAAGACCAGACTTGAATGATGCAATTGAATCTCAAGGTGAAATTGAAAACAGGATTGGATTTCAAAACTCATGGGTTATTGATGAATTAGAAGAAGATGATCTAATTGTTGTGGACTTATTTGGAAAAATTTTTGACGGAACTTTTGCAGGAGATAACCTGACAACTGCAATTAAGTCAAAAACAGGTACAGGAATGGTCATTGATGGTGGAATAAGAGATACTCAAAGAATTTTTGATATGGAAGACTTCAATGCGTTTGTTAGAGGTTTTGACCCAAGTGCAATAAATGATGTAAGTATGCCAGAAATAAATGGGGTTATAAGAATCGGAAATGCAACATGTCTTCCAGGTGATGTGGTTTTAGGTACTAGGTCTGGAGTAATTTTTATTCCTCCTCATCTAGCACAAGAAGTTGTTGAATCATCCGAAAATGTGAGATTAAAAGATGAGTTTGGTCAACAACGTATAATGGAAGGAGTTTATACTCCAGGTGAGGTTGACAGAGAGTTCTCTGATAAGATGAATGAAGATTTTGAAAATTGGAAAAAAAACAGAAAGAATTAATAATGCCTACAAATAGAAATGATAATTCAAAGCCATCGGATCTAAAAATTACAGATATGAGGATTAGTGTAGTCGGTCATGGTGGATGGAGATGGCCAATAATCAAGATCTACACTAATCAAGATATAGTAGGTATTGGAGAAGTAAGGGATGGGGCATCAGCAAAATATGCGTTATCTCTGAAAAGTAGAATTTTGGGAGAAAATCCTTGTGATATTGATAAAATATTTCAAAAAATAAAACAATTTGGAGGACATGGCAGATTAGGTGGAGGAGTTTGTGGTGTAGAAATGGCTATTTGCGACCTTGCAGGAAAAGCATACGGAATACCTGCTTATATGCTTGCCGGTGGAAAATACAGAAATAAGATAAAAGTTTACGCAGATACACCATTAAAAAAAGATCCTGAAGAAATGGGAAAAGCTCTAAAAAAAAGGATGGAAGAGGGGTTTGATTTTCTAAAAATGGATATTGGTTTATGGATAGCGTCTGAATTCAAAAATGGAGTAGTAAACAAAAACTTAATTGATGAATCTGCTAGTATTATGCATCCTTTTACAGGAATTCAAGTTACTGATTATGGTATTTCGAAAATGGAAGAGTATGTTGGGGCTGTAAGGGAAATTATAGGTTACGAGGTCCCTCTAGCTTCTGACCATTTTGGTCATATGGGAGTTGAAAATGCAATAAGAATTGGAAAAGCATTAGATAAGTTTACTCTTGCTTGGTATGAGGATATGATTCCATGGCAGCTAGTAGATCAATGGAAAATGTTAAAAAATAGAGTAGATACTCCAGTTTGCACAGGAGAAGATATATATTGTAAAGAAGGTTTCGAACCTTTGGTAGAAGCTAGAGCCATATCAGTTGCTCATCCAGACCTTGCTACATCCGGAGGTATACTAGAAACAAAAAAAATAGCAGACTATTGTAGAGAAGCTGGAATTCCTGTAGCTTTGCATCAAGCAGGTTCTCCTGTGGTTGCAATGGCAAATGTTCATTGCGCTGCAACTATAGAAAACTTTGTTGCATTAGAAATGCATTCAGTTGATAATCCTTGGTGGAACGATTTAGTTACCCTGGTAGGCCAAGAGGGGCCTATGATAAAAGATGGTTATGTCACTATAAATGATGCGCCAGGTTTAGGTATAGAACTGAATGAAGAAGCAATAGAAGAACATTTAGCTAAATCTTCAGAGGGTGTGCATGGAATAAATGATAAATTCTCCATATATCCAGAAGGATTATTTGAAAAAACTGATGAATGGGATGATTTAGACTCTCATGATAGAACCTGGAGCTAAATATATTTATAAACTAGCTAAGAACCATATTCAGGTTTTATTTGTTTATAATTTTGGAATTCTTTGTAGGGAATAATTTTCACCTTAATCTCATTAGGAATTAAAACAACTTCATTTTGTCCTTTTTTATTGTTATAAAACAGTACATCTTCTTTGGTAACAGATAGACTAAGAAATCTATTATACCTAGGCTCTGAATTAAGTAATTTATTTTTTGACCAAAACCACATAGCAATACCTCT
>JAZANE010000081.1:0-4121 GCA_036228785.1 Chloroflexota bacterium | reverse complement strand
CTTTGGCATCAGATAGAAGAACTTTTGAAACATTGTTTCTTACAATAAAATCACTTATTTTTTGAAATTTTTTTTCAGCCAAATAATAATCTATAGAAATATTTTCATACCTACAAAATTCATTTAGTTTATTAATTTCATCATTATCTTTTAAATCATAAACTAATGCTAAATTACTCAAAAAATCACTCCGAAATCAATGACTTGCCACAATTACATATTATAGGAATTTCACTTTTTTTAATTTTTTCAATGAAAGCATTGGGAAGCTCAATTTTACAACATGTACTAATTCTATTTTCTAATTTAGAGATTCCATTAGTTCTATTTTTACTTATAAATGTTTCGTACAGTTTCAAAATTTTAGGATCTAATTTTTGAAGTAAATTAGTTCTTTTTTCCTTAAGTTTTGACTTTTCATTAATTAGAATTTCTAAATCATTTTTTAATTTCTTTTCTGAATTAATCCATTTTTCTTCCAAAGAAAAGATTTTTAATTGAAATGAATCTTTTATCTCATTTAATTTCGAAAGATTTTCTAATAATTTTTGATTTTTTGCTTTATATGATTCTATTTCAGATGTTTTATTTCGGATTTCTATTTCGATAGCTTCGGATTCTTTATTATTTCTTATTTTTCCAGAATATAGAGTTGTATTCAATTGATTAATTTCATTACTATTTTGATCAATGAGTTGGTTAATTCTTATTTGAACTTTTGAAAGTTCTGATAACTTAGACTCAATAGAAAGAAACTTAGATTTTACTTCCTCTATCCCTAATTTATCATTTAATTTATCAGATATTGACTTTTCTTTATCTTCTATAGAAAATATTCCCAAATCAAATTCTTGAAGTTCAAAATAAGATTTATTTTCTACAGCCATTATAACCTCTGTTCGATTCTATTCTTTACTTATGTAGCTATAATATATAATACGATATATAAATCACAATTGAATTCATTTTCAAAAAAATTTATTGAATATGCAAAATAATTTTCCAAAAGCAGACTTAAAGAAAACAAAAATAGTATGTACTATTGGTCCAGCTTCTGATTCTGTAGAAATTATTGAAGGGTTAATAGATGCTGGTATGAATGTTGCGAGAATGAATCTTTCACATGGTAATAGAGATGAACATAAAAAGATTATCAATAATCTTAGATTAGCTGCCAAAAATAAAAAAATTTATTTACCTATTCTTGCTGATCTACCTGGGCCTAAATATAGAGTTGGGGAAATATCAAATGGTTCAATGGAAGTTAAAGTAGATCAAGAAATAATTTTTGATTGTAATAGTGAAAATGTATCACAGAAAAGTATCAATATATGGCCTAATGGATTGTCAAATGACATTGAGGAAGGTGCAATATTAATGATTGATGATGGAGCTGTAGAATTAGAGGTTATTAATATATCAGAAACTATAATCGAAACAAAAGTGAGATTATCAGGAAAAATTAGCAGTAATAAAGCAGTTGTTGCAAGAGGATTTCCATCAATGTTAGACTACTTTACTGAAGAAACTGAAAATGCACTAAGTTTTGTAGATTCAAATGATATTGATTATATTGGACTATCGTACGTAAGAAATTCTGAAGATATAAAGAGTGTAAAAAAGAAACTCTCAAATAAAAAACTAAGAATTATTTCCAAAATTGAATTACAGAAAGCTCTGGATAATTTAGATGAGATTATTGATAATTCTGATGTTGTAATGGTGGCAAGAGGAGATTTGGGGGTCCACTTACCTATTTCACAAGTTCCTTCTGCTCAGAAATTTATTATTGATTTGGCTAACAAAAAAGGTAAGGAAGTAATTACTGCAACCCAAATGTTAGAATCAATGACAGAAAACCCTCAACCTACAAGAGCTGAATCTACTGATGTTCATAATGCAGTTTTAGATGGTACAGACGCAATAATGCTTTCAGGTGAAACATCTGTGGGAAATTACCCAATTAGAGCAGTAGAATTTATGAGAGAAATTTCTGATATAGCTGAAAAAGAAATAGATCATTTAGATATAAGAAATACCAGATTAGAAAATGTTAATTCATCAAGTTCAAGTATTATAGATGAATTAATAGCTCATGGAGCTGCATCAATAGCAGAACAATTAGATGCTAAATTGATAGTAGCTTTTACAGAATCTGGTTCAACTGCTGCTAGAGTAGCATCATATAGGCCATCTCAATCTGTAATTGCTTTATCACCTGATATTAGTGCAGAAATTAATTTAGGATTAAGATGGGGAGTTAACACAGTAAAAGTTGAAAGTTTTAATGAAATAGAAGTAATGTTCGATTACGCTAATGATGTTGTAAAACAAATGAGTCTTGCATCAACTGGTGACTCAATTGTAGTTGTAGCAGGTCTTCCAATTGGAGTTAAAGGTAATACAAACTTAATTAGAGTTATTACTATTTCTTAAACTTTTATAACTGTATTCTTTAAAGTCCCTATATTCTCAATAGATATAGAAATTTCATCTTGAGCTTGCAAAGTAAATTCCTCAGGTGGAATAGTTCCTGTTCCTGTCATTACAGTAGTTCCATCTGGGATATCATTTCCTTTATGAAGCCATTCATTTAGCTCATCGCATTTTCTTTTCATTAGATTAGTATTACCAGATCCAGAAAATACAACCTTAGAATCTCTTTCAATTATCATCTCAACATTTAGATTGTTATAGTCCAATAATTCTATAGGAACCCAACATGGACCTATGGCAGCAGAATTATTATAAATTTTTGCTTGAGGAATATACAGAGGGTTCTCACCTTCAATCGATCTACTAGACATATCATTTCCTACTGTAAATCCAACTATATCACCTTGAAAAACAATGAATGTAAGTTCTGGTTCAGGTACATCCCAAGTAGAATCTTTTCTAATCCCAACTTCGTCATTTGGGCCCTTTAATCTTGCCAAAGTACTTTTGAAAAAAGCCTCAGGTCTATCTGCTGTGTAAACTTTTCCATATACATCAGGGGTGTCAGATTCAGCTTGCCTTTCTTTCATTGAATCTTCGTATGTTACACCGAATGCCCAAGTTTCTGGCGAATCTATTGGTATTCTAGGATTAATTAACCCTTCTTTTGAAAAATCACCTTCCTTAGTATTCATAATCTTAGTTAGATATTCTGAAACTGAAAGATCATTATTTATAGCAACTTTAATCAATTCCAGAGACGAAGCTATAGATGGTCTTAGTTTAGTAATATTCTTTACACTTTTACCATCTTCAACAATAATACTTTTTCCAATTTGATAGATTTTCATAATACCCTCACTATACTTCTTTATATTCTCCATCCACAGTATCATCTTCATCCGATTTGTCATCAGGTTTTGTAGCGTTAGTTGGGTCGTTTCCTTGCTGTGGTAAATTTTGTCCAAATTTCTGCAAGGCAAGATTTACTTTTTCTATACCTTCATTGATTTGATCTGCATCTGAATTTTCATCAGTAATCAAAGTTTTCAAATCGTCTACCTCGTTCTGAAGTTCGGAGGTAACATCATCAGGAACTTTATCAGAATTTTCTTTAATAAGTTTTTCTGATTGATAAATAACTGCTTCTGCAGAATTTTTAGCTTCAATACCTGATCTTTTTTTCTGATCTTCTTCAGCAAATTTTTCAGCATCTTTTACGATCTTATCTATTTCATCATCTGACATTCCAGATCTTCCGGTAATGGTAATCTGTTGTTCTTTATTAGTTGCTCTATCTTTAGCGAGAACCTTGACTATTCCATCTGCATCAATATCAAAAGTCACATCAATTTGAGGGACTCCTCTTGGTGCTGGTTGTATACCATCAAGCGAAAATCTTCCAATTGACACATTATCATTTGCCATATCTCTTTCACCTTGAACAACATGTATTTCAACACTAGGTTGATTATCAGCTGCAGTAGTAAATGTTTCTGTTTTCGATGTTGGAATAGTTGTATTTCTTTCAATTAAAGGTGTCTTTACTCCTCCAAGAGTTTCAATCCCTAGAGTTAATGGAGTTACGTCTAGTAATAGAACATCTTTTACATCTCCCTGTAATACTCCAGCTTGGATAGCAGCTCCCAATGCCACAACTTCATCTGGATTTATAGTTTTATTTG
>JAZANE010000080.1:0-2514 GCA_036228785.1 Chloroflexota bacterium | reverse complement strand
ATGAAACTCTTTTAATTTTACAAATGGAATCAGTTGAAGCTTGGGAACAAATTGATGAAATATTAGCTATTCCTGATTTTGAAGTTATTCTTGCAGGCCCTGCAGATTTATCCGCATCTCTGGGATTCCCAGGAGATGATGCAACAAATCCTAAGACTGCGAATGTAATGGTTGACCTTGCTCAAAAAGTAAAGGGTACTGGTAAAGCTTTAGCAACAACAATGGCTGATGTAAACCATGCTAAAGAATGGATAAAAGAAGGTTACACAATGATGAACATAGGTAGCTCTTTACAATATGGAACCATTGGCCTTTCTAAGATTTTTGGTGAAATAAGGGAAGAATATGGTGTTGATTGGCACTAATTAGCTAAATCTCTTTGGAATAATTAGATCATAAATAGAAATGTTTTCAGTTAATTTATTAATTTCTGAAATATCATCCTGAGTTAAGTCAATTTCACCTGCTTTAGCATTTGATATTGCTTGCTCGGGATTTTTTGATCCACAAATAGCTGAAGTAACACCATCTGTATAAAGAGTCCAAGCTATTGCTAATTGAGTTGGATTGAATCCTTTATCTTTGATCCATTCTAATAATATATTATAAATTCTTAATCCTTTTTCTAAATGTTCATCTTCAAAAGTATGATGATTATGTCTTGCGTCATCTTCATTAAAAATATGTCCTGGTTTATACTTTCCTGATAATAAGCCTCTCGCAATTGGAGAATAAACTATCGATCCAATTCCTAAAGAGTGACTTTGAGGGATAATTTCTTTTTCAGAATGTCTAAAAAGAATTGAGAAATGAGGTTGGCTAGAAATAATTTGATTATCAGAAAATTTATTCATTTTTTCAATTTGTTTTGCTGAAAAATTTGAAACTCCTAAGTATTTGAAGTAACCTTTTTCTTTCAAGTCAATTAATTTTGAAAATGTATCTTCCATTGGAATGGATTCCTGCCATGAATGTATTTGATATAAATCAATCACATCTGTTTGTAAATTTTTCAATGAATTTTCTAGGGCTTTTTCTATATCATTTATATTTTTCCAAGATGAAAGCTTAGAAGCTAGAATAATTTTATTTCTTTTTCCCTTAATTGCTTTTCCAAGAATGTATTCACTGTCTAAGTACATTTGAGCAGTGTCTAAAAAATTTATTCCATTATCTATTGAAGCATGTATAGCATTTATAGCATCTTTTTGCTCTATTGCACCCATTCCTCCACCTATAGGCCAAGTGCCCAAGCATATATTGGAAACTTCAAGTTCGCTATTTCCCAGTTTTGAGTATTTCATAATTTATTATTTTAGTTTTATTTGATTATATAAAATGTATTGGAATCAGATTATTTTCAATGAAATACATATTTTAATTAGCTGGGAAATAGTTAAATGTAATTAACCGCCGGAGGGCCTGAGCACAGACTTCCAAAAAACTACCTGAGCTAAACTATTTCGTTATCTTTGAATTCTTTTATTTCTAAATCTGAGTAACCTATACCTTTTAAGATTTCATTATTATGTTCTCCAAGTTTTGGAGCAGTACCTATAATTGAAGGTGTTTCGGAAAATTTCCATGGTGTGCCATGTGTTTTCATTTTTTTGTTTATTTCAGGATAAAAAACTTCTGTTACATAATTATTTGCAATAATATCAGGATCATTTGAAGCTTCTATCATACTATTTACAGGTGCTGCTATCCTTCTTTCATTTCTCATTTTTTCAATCCAGTAATCTCTTTTATTCGTAGAAAAAAGATCTGAAAGAGTATTTATTATTTCGTCTTTTTTTTCTTCAGATTCAAATGCTAATCCAAGGTCTTCTACGCCTTTAGATTTTAATTTTTCGTAAAATCCCAGAAGCTCTAAAGTAGGCTTCCAGTGATCTGGCTCTAGTTGAAATGCAAAAGGTTTTCCATCGGAGTCATTAAAACAAGCTGCAATACCAGGTCTTTCCCTAGTACCATTAATTCTAACTCCAGTAATAGGAGGAGTATCCCTCCACATAGCAGTGGTCATCGTCCATCCCATCAATCTGAAAGCACTTCCTATTAACGAAGTTTCAACCTTTTGACCTTCTCCTGTATTTTTTGCATGAATTACCGCAGCTAATATTCCACTCAGAGTTAATAATCCACAAGTTTCATCTGCAACTGAGGCTATTCCTGTTCTTCTTTGTTGTCCTGGAACTGCGAATGCTTCTGTAACACCACCAATAGCTTGTCCAATAGCGTCTGTTCCTGGTAGATTTGTACTAGGACCATCTGGACCATAAGCTGATACAGACGCATAAACTAAAGCAGGATTGATTTTTTTTAAAGTTTCATAACCAAATCCATTTCTTTCCGCTGCACCCGGAGCAAAATTTTGACCAAAAACATCTGCAGTTTTTATTAATTTATATAGAATATCTTTACCTTCTTTACTTTTAAGGTTCAGAGTAATACTTTTTACTCCTCTATTGTTTGTTTCAAAAAAAGAACTTATTCCATTGATTACTTCACCAG
>JAZANE010000079.1:0-11371 GCA_036228785.1 Chloroflexota bacterium | reverse complement strand
GAAATTGTGCTTCATCCTTAGTGCAGGGAATTCATAAATATTCAGAGGTTCAGGATAATGAACTACAAGTACCAGGACTAATGCATAATGTGCTTGGTGGATATTCAATCGGTGATGTAAATGTAGTAGCAGCTTTTGATGTAGATAAGGATAAAGTAGGTAAGGACTTAAATGAAGCAATTTTTACAAAAAATAACAATGCCCTCAAGTTTTATGATGTACCAAAGACTGGTGTAAAAGTTGATAGAGGGATGACTCATGATGGAGTTGGAGAATATCTATCTGATGTAATCGAAGTAGAAAAAGATCAAAATAAATCTGGTTCTCAAACATCAGATATTGTTCAAATCCTAAGAGAAAAAGAAGTTGATGTTGTAATTAATTACTTACCTGTAGGATCTGAGCAGGCAACAAAATGGTATGTAGAGCAAGTTTTAGCTGCTGGTTGTGCTTTTGTGAATTGTATTCCTGTTTTTATAGCTAAAGAA
Source organism: Chloroflexota bacterium (assembly GCA_036228785.1). Classification (GTDB taxonomy): domain Bacteria; phylum Chloroflexota; class Dehalococcoidia; order Lucifugimonadales; family Lucifugimonadaceae; genus TMED-70. Next base: position 10,883 of record JAZANE010000079.1, on the reverse strand, counting down.
GATTACTGGCAAAAAAGATTTATTGATAAAGGGTTGCCGATAGTTGGAGATGATATAAAAAGTCAGGTTGGAGCAACAATAATACATAGAGTGCTCGCAAGACTTTTTGAAGATAGAGGAGTAAGACTAGACAGAACATATCAACTTAATTTCGGAGGTAATACTGATTTTCTTAATATGTTGGAAAGATCCAGATTAACAAGCAAAAAGATTTCCAAAACGAATGCTGTTCAGTCTCAACTTGAAAAAGAACTTCCTACTGATGATGTTCATATTGGACCTTCAGATCATGTACCATGGCTTGAAGATAGAAAATGGGCTTATATTAGACTTGAAGGAACTTCTTGGGGAGATGTCCCACTGAACGTAGAGTTGAAATTAGAAGTTGAAGATAGTCCAAACTCTGCTGGAGTTGCTATAGATGCTATTAGATGTGCAAAAATAGCAATGGATAAAGGAGTCTCTGGTGCGGTTGAAGCTCCTAGCGCATATTTTATGAAATCCCCTCCAAAACAGATGAGAGACGATGATGCCAGAAGAGCTGTAGAAGATTTCTCTGATATTGATGAGTAAAATAATCATTGAAAATTGCCGTTTTATGCCCATATGACTTTTCAATTCCAGGAGGCGTACAAACTCAATCTCTAAACCTAGCTTCCTCACTGAAAAATAGTGGTCACGAAGTAGTTTTGTTTGCTCCATTATCATCTGAAAATCAGCATCAAATTAAAAATGTTGAGTTTATTGATATTGGAAGACCCGTAAAATTCAACTTTCTTGGTTCTAACTCAAGATTATCACTAAACTTTATCAAAATAATAAAAATTAGTAACTTAATAAATAAAAATAATTTTGATGTTATTCACCTTCATGAACCTTTATCTCCAACATTTTTACTTATAATTGCTTTAGTTAAGAAAGCTAAAATCATTGGGACTTTTCATGCTTACAGCCATAGAAAGAATATTTGGTATCACTACTTTAACTTTTTATTAAGAAGGTTTATAAAAAAAATTGATCAAAAAATTTGTGTTTCAGAAACTTCAAAAAAATATATTAGTAAATATTTTGATGAGAATTTTCATATTATTCCTAATGGAATAGAGATTATGAAATATAAAAATTTAGTTAAAAAAACAAACCTATTATCAAGAGAAATAAAAAAAATATTGTTTGTTGGTAGGTTTGAAGAAAAAAGAAAAGGTTTCAATATATTATTAAGAGCTTTCGATAAAATATCTTTAGATTTTGATAATTTGCAATTAATTGTAGTTGGTCCAGGAGATTCTAAAAATATAAAGATTAGAAATAAAAGTATAGATTTTTCAAAAATTAAATTTATAGGATCTGTTAATCAATCTGATTTACCAAATTTTTATAAAATGGCTGATATAGTATGTCTTCCTTCTACAGAAAATGAATCTTTTGGTGTAATTATTTTGGAATCAATGGCTTCGGGAAAAATTTTAGCCCTTTCAAATATAGAAAGTTATAAGAGCTTAGCAATAAAAAATAACTACGGGTTTTTATATGATTACAAATCATCAAATAAATTAGCAGAATTATTATTATCTATACTAAATAATGAGAAATCTTATGACAGAAACATTGAAAATGGATTAAAAAATGTGAAAAATTACTCATGGGATCATCTTGTTTCTGAAATAATTAAGATATACAAAAAAAATAATTGATTTAATTTGGAAGAATTTAGACAAAATATCAGGTCTTATACAAAAAGACTTTACGAAGAACCTATATCTAAGTTTTTTATCTCATTTAGGCTAACTCCAAATATGATTACAATATTTGGTTTGATAATAACTGTTATTGGATCATATATAGTTTTTCTAGGAAATTTTTTTCTCGCAGGTATAGTTGTTGCAATAGGGGCATTGTTAGATTCTATAGATGGGTCTATGGCTAGATTGACCAATAATGTTTCTAAATATGGAGATTTGCTAGATTCCGTTGTAGATAGATTTAGTGAAGGAATAGTTTTTATAGGTATAGGAGCATATTATATCTACAATGATCTTAATGAATTTGCTGTTTTCACAGTTTTTATAGCATTACTATGTTCACAAATTATTAGTTATATAAGGGCAAAATCTGAAAGTTTAGGCATACAAAATAAGTCAGGATTCTTTACTAGGGTCGAGAGATCATTGGTCTTGATTTTTTTCTTGATAATTTCACAGCCTATATTAGGATTATATATTCTTGCGATAGGTACATTAATTAGTTCATTGTGGAGACTAGCTTCAGGTTTGAAAAATGCAAAAAACTAAATTAATATTTATTTTTACATTATTATTTTTTTTATTCCCCTCTAAAGTAATATTTGCTGATTCAGATAAATTAGTTGAGGTTGAAGTTGCAATATCCGAAGTTTATTTTCCAGAAAAAATCACTTTTATTTTTGAGGGCACAACCCAAAAAAAGATACAAGATATAAAAGTTAATTTCAAAACAGGTGAAAGAAAAACACTGCAATATGGATACATGGATTTCACACAAAAAAGAGATAGTGATAAAGTTTCTTCTTTTATGGACTTTAGAGTAAATACCCAGTCTGGTTTTATTCCTCCGGGATCTAAGATTTCATGGTCTATGATTTTTTATTTTGATGATGGCTCACAATTTATAAGCGAAGAGCAAGAATTTATAATGCTTGATACTAGGTTTGATGATTGGGATTTTGTAGAGAGTGAAAAAATAAGGATCTACTATCGATATTCAAAAAGTAGAGCAAAAAAGTTACTTGAAGAATGCGATTTGTTGCTTGATGAAATGGCTCCTATAGTTGGAAGATTTGATGAGCAAATCAGAATGACTTTATACAATAACTATTCAGAAATGATTGATGCTATCAGGTCAAAATCAAAAACCTCTGATAGAGAACTTACTGTAGCAGGTCAAGCTTTTGAAGAATCAGATGTTGTTTTAGTTTTAGCAGGAAGAAATGATGTTGGAACAGCAACCCATGAAATTATGCATATTTTAGTAGGAAGAGCTACTGAAGGTTCAATTAGTTTACCCTTGTGGTTAAATGAAGGACTAGCTGAGTATGCTAATCGGGATAAAACCATAAGCTACGATTTATATCTTGATTGGGGAATTGGTACTAATCAATTGAAGCCATTGAGTCAATTACTTACTTTTCCAGGAGACCCAAAATTAACATTAGTAGCTTATGGTCAGTCAAGAAGTGTAGTAAATTATATGATTGATAATTATGGATTAGAAGCGATGAATTCTCTTTTAAATAATTTATCAAATGGCATGACAGTAAATGAATCCATTTTAGATAGTTATGGTATAGAACTTGAAAAATTAGACTCTGAATGGAGAAAAAGTATAGGTGCTGGTCCCTATAAACCAAGAGAAAACGCCACAATTACTATCACAAAAAATAATCCAGTTATTTCAGAGTCATGTCGCTCAAGCAGTTTAATTATAATTCTAGCTGTTATTTTTCTTTCCTACAGAGGTTTAATTAGGTTATATTAATTCTAAACAGTGTAACTACTCTGAAACAATTGTGTAACATAATGTAAACAATTGCGTAACACAAAAAAAACATATTTTAAATAAATTAGTGACTATTAATAAAAAAATATTAAGGAGGATTTATGGATTCAGGACATACCGCTTGGATGCTAACTGCATCAGCGCTTGTATTTTTTATGACTCCAGGTTTAGCTTTTTTTTATGGTGGATTAGTAAGAGCAAAAAGCTTGGTAAATACTATTATGCTCAGTTTCATAACAATCGGAGTTGTAACTATTGTTTGGACTCTTTGGGGTTATAGTTTAGCTTATGGGAATGGTGAACTTATTCCAAGTTTTGTTGCCGATTTTTCATTATTTGGACTTAGTGGTGTAAATATGATGTCTGGCGAAGGAGACGCTATTAGCCCACTATATGATGTTTTATTTCAGATGATGTTTGCTATTATTACGCCAGCTCTTATTACAGGTGCCTTTGCTGAAAGATTTAAGTTTTCAACTTATCTTATTTTTACAGTGATATGGATCACAATAGTCTATGCACCTATAGCCCACTGGGTATGGGGAGGTGGATGGGTTGGAGCAGATGGTGCTGGAGCATTAGATTTTGCAGGAGGAACTGTAATACATATTAATGCCGGAGCAGCAGCAGTTGCTGCAGCAATATTGGTAGGTAAAAGAAGAAACCCCGGGTTACAACCTAATAATGTACCATACGTTATTTTAGGAGCTTCAATTCTATGGTTTGGTTGGTTTGGATTTAATGGTGGGTCTGCTTTAGCTGCAGATGATTATGCTGTAAACGCAATGCTTGTTACACAAATTGCAGCTGCAACAGCGGCAACTACTTGGGGTTTAATTGGTATGTTGACTACTGGAAAAATTAGTGGAGTAGGTGTTGCGACTGGTGCAGTTGCAGGATTAGTAGCAATTACTCCGGCAGCAGGAGCAGTTAATCCATTAGGAGCACTAGCTATAGGTTTGGGTGCTGGATTAATTTGTTATTATGCAGTTGAACTCATTCATAAAACTAACCTAGATGATGCCTTAGATGTGTTTGCTGTACACGGAGTTGGTGGAATTTGGGGATGTATAGCTACAGGAATTTTTGCAGTTGAATCAGTTGCAGGTGTTAAGGGATTATTTGAAGGAAACGCTTCGCAAGTATGGATACAATTCTATACAGCAGCAGGTACTTTAGCATATTCATTCATTGCTTCTTTCGTAATTTTATATGTACTAGATAAAATCCCAGGACTCGGATTAAGAGTGGCTGAAAATGATGAAGATCAAGGATTAGATCTAGCAACTCATGGAGAACAAGCTTCAATTAATGATGGGGCAAACTAATTCTTTATTGAATACAATTTATGAAGGAGGTAAAAATGATTAGAATTGACGCAATTATAAGACCTGAGAGAGTCAACCTAGTTTTAGAAGCTATGTCTGAAGCAGGTTGTACAGGATTTACTTATAGTAATGTTACAGGAAAAGGTAATCAAGATGGTGTTGAGGTATTCACAGGAAGAGGAAGCTCAACTCAAAATAGATCTTCAGTACCGAAAGTTTTAGTGACTACTGTTACAGAAAAATCAAATCAGAAAAAAGTAGTTGATGCGATAGTTGATGCTGCAAAAACAAGTGATGAAGGACAAATTGGTGATGGGAAAATCTTCATTTCAGAAGTTTCAGACGTAATTAGAGTAAGAACTGGAGAATCTGGAAATAAAGCTCTTTAGTAAAAATTTTCAAGCATGTTGAATTATTATAATTTGGCATGCTTGATTTTTAGTTTAATCAGCTTAACTGTTTAACAAATTACTATAGGAATCAAATTTTTCTCTTAGTAATGTTAGAATTAAAGTTCCTATACTTAGGAGCGTAGCTCAGTTGGCTAGAGCGCTGGTCTCCAAAACCAGAGGTCGGGGGTTCGACTCCTCCCGCTCCTGCCACTGCCGGGGTGCTGAAATGGTAGACAGGCTACGTTGAGGGCGTAGTGTCCTTATGGGCGTGGGAGTTCGACTCTCCCCCTCGGCACCATATTTTCATTCTTATTCAAATAGTAAAAAAACTATTGTAAATTTTTCAAATAGGTTTAAAATTCCTATAAATCAAAACTTTGCTGGAGGTAATATTGGCAGAAACAAAAGAAAAATCTTTAGTGGTTATTCAACTTTCTGGAGGTAATGATGCTATGAACACAATAGTTCCATATACCAACGGAATATACCATGACTCTAGATCTGCAATTCACCTAACAGAAAGTGATGTAATAGACATAAACGGCTCACTGGGGTTTCATCCGGAAATGGGTGAAATAAAAAAATTATGGGATAACAATAATGTTGCTGTGATTAATGGAATTGGTTATCCCGTTCCTAATAGATCGCATTTTCGATCTATGGATATTTGGCATACAGCCGAATCTGAAAGTATAGCACCTGATGGTTGGCTTGGAAGAACTATAAGAGAAATTGATCCATATCATAATAATGTAGTAACTGCAGTGAATTTTGGTAGAGGCCTACCAAGAGCATTAGTATGTAAAGATGTACCTGTAGCATCTGTGGGAGATTTAGAAACTTATGGATTAATGCCTGATATTCAAGGAAAAGATCAAAGAGAAAATGCATTAAATTATTTCTCAAGGATGTACGGTCCAAATCAAGGAAGAGATGCTATTTTAGATGCATTATCAGAAAATGGTGTAAGCGCAATGATTGGTGCTGATATATTAAGTGGAGCTAATTCTAAATATAATTCATCGGTGGAATACGCTGATAATCCTATATCTAATAATTTGAAGGATATAGCTAAGGTTATCTTTGCTGATATAGGAACTAAGATTTATTATGCTCAGCATGGAAGTTTTGATACTCACGCTGGTGAGTTATTTAATCATGCAAAATTATGGAAAGAACTTTCTGATGCACTTGGAGATTTTTTCAGAGACTTAAAAGAGCATGGACGAGAAAATGATGTTACTGTTCTACTTTTTTCAGAATTCGGAAGAAGAATTGAAGATAATGGTTCAGGTACTGATCATGGCTCAGGCGGTGTAGCTTTCGTCTTAGGAGGATCTATAAAAGGTGGATTTTATGGTGAACAACCATCATTAGAACTATCTGAACAAGTAGAAGGAGACATGAAATATAATAATGATTTCAGATCTACTTATGCTACTTTATTAGATCAGTGGCTAGGAATTGATTCTGTTCCAATTTTAGGTAAAAACTTTGAACAATTTAGTTTTATAAAAAAAGGTTAATAAATTATGTCTAATAAAAATATTTTGTTAATGGCTCACTTAATGAGACGAGCAGGCTTTGGTGCTAGTAAAGATGAGTTAATTGAAATTTCTAAAAGAAGTTATGAAGATCAAGTAGATCTAATACTAGATACTGAACCAATTTATGAAGTTTCAAAGCATCTTATGCATAGATATCAACCTGATTACGGTTCTCCAATGGGAAACTCCTCTAATGGAGCTTCTTGGCTTTATAGAATGATTTGGAGTGACTCCCCATTCAAGGAAAAAATAGCACTTTTTTGGCACGGTATATTTGCTACAGGTTATGCTAAATTAGCTAATGGTATTGTTCTACATGATCAGATAAAAATGTTTTCAAAATTTGGATTAGTTAATTATAGAGATTTATTGATAGAGCTTTCTAAAGATCCGGCGATGATTATTTGGCTTGATAACTGTGAAAGTCACAAAGGTGCAATAAACGAAAATTATGGGAGAGAACTTCTAGAACTTTTTTCTATGGGTACAGGGAATTATACTGAAAAGGATATAAAAGAAGCAGCTCGAGCATTTACTGGATGGACCATAGCAAATAAAGACTATATGACAGAAAAATCTCAAAGAGATTCTGTATGGCCATATGGAAGACTTGCTATGCATTTTGAGTACAAAGAAGACGATCATGATAACGATGAAAAGATCTTTTTAGGTGAAAAAGGTAATTTCAATGGTGAAGATATCATTGATATTATATGCAAACAAAAAGCTACCTCTAGATTTATTGCTAGACATATGTACAGCTTTTTCGTTGAAGATGAACCTCCAGTACCTGAGTGGCCATATAAAGAACCAAATAATCCAGAAGCAATAGATGCATTATCTGAAGTTTATTTTAATTCTGGGTATGACATAAGAGAAATGCTTAGATTTTTATTCAAGTCTGATTTTTTCAAAACAGAAAAAGTTTGGAATAAAAGAGTTAAGAGTCCAATTGAACTTGTTGCTGGAACGCTAAGACTTACAAAAGAGTTTTACAGACCTGAAAAATTTCAATCTGCAACTAACTCTCAAACATCATTTATGGGGCAACATGCAATGAATCCTCCATCTGTTGAGGGATGGCACTGGGGAACTGAATGGCTTGATTCAGGGACTGTTGTTGAAAGAGTTAACTTTTCCTCATCTAATCTAGGAAATACTAATCATTCTGGAATAAGAAAAATCATTGATAATGTAAGAGCAAATACTAATGAAATTTATTCTCCTGAAATACTCATAGATTTACTCCTTGAAGAATTAGGAGAAATAATTGTTTCACAAAATACAAAAGAAACTCTTATTGATTTTGCAGAATCAAGACTAAACGATAAAGAATTATTAACCGATGAAAATTTATCTGAGCTCTTGAAACTAGTTGGAGCAATGCCCGAATATCAAAGAGCATAGTATGACAACAAACTTTGATATTAAAAGTGAAAAAACAATGGGTCTTGCAGCAATGCAGGGAAGAGGTTTCTATTATCCGTTTGACTTAGCCTTGGATAGTAATGAGCGCATATATGTTCTTGGAAGAGGGCATGATTATGACACTAGAGGCACAAGAATTACAGTAATGGATATGAATGAAGAATACTATGGTACATTTGCTTCTTATGGCCAGGGTGATGGCCAGTTTATGTGGCCTTCTTCAATAGCAATAAGCGACTCAGATAAAATTTATGTTTCTGATGAATATAGTCATAAAATTTCAATAATGACATTGGAAGGAGAATTTATTTCTTCATTTGGTCAACTAGGAAATAAAGATGGTCAATTTGATGGTCCTAATGGACTAATTTTTGATGATAAAAATCAATTATATGTTGTTGATCATAGAAACGGTAGAATTCAAGTTTTTGATGAATCAGGAAATTTCATTAGAAAATTTTCATCCCAAGGAAATAAAGATGGTCAATTAAATTTACCTTGGGGAATTACATATACTTCCAATGATCTATTATATGTTTCAGACTGGGGCAATCATAGGATCCAGCAGTTTTCTACAGATGGTGAATTTATTAGAAGCTTTGGATCAAAAGGAGAAGAAGAGCAAAATATCTTACACCCGTCTTCTTGCGCTGTTGATGATTTAGCAAATATTTATGTTTGTGATTGGGGTAATCATAAATTAAAAGTATTTGATAAAGAAGGTAATTTTTTATGTTCAAATAGAGGTGAAGGCTCATTGTCTAAATGGGCGCAAGATTTTCTAGACACGAATGTTCAAGAAAAAGAGGCGAGATTAAAAGCTGATTTAGTATTTGAGTTGGAAAGTTTTAAGGATGATCCTTTTACAGAATCTTCTCATATAGAAAAATTATTTTGGTGCCCAACTTCAATTTCTTTTCATAATGACAATTTACTCATTGTTGATAGTAGTAGGCACAGGATTCAAGTATTTAATACAGTCCAAAAACTATAAATTTTCAATATAATTTAGTTTCAAAATTATATTCATTATTTTTTTCAAATAATATATTTGAGGAAAAGAAGCGGGCTTTTTGGATTCTAATCATTATCATTTTACTTATTCTTGATATTTATTAAGGAAATTCATCATCTCATCAACACTGAGATCTAAAAAACTATCAAATATTTCATGAAATTCATTAATAGTTATATTAAAAGAAGTTTCAAAAGCTTTTTTCCCACCCAAATATGCAATCTTAGGTATGTATTCTTTATAGAAATAATCCATAGATGTTTGGTTTATTAGTAAAGCTGTTGCAACTGTTCCTGTTTCATACTGAAGAGTCCCTATACAATGACCACCCAAGCAATCTTTATTCTCCAATATTCTTAAGTCGTTTTCATTTTCTAAATTTCTTATTGATATATATGGATTATCTTTTTTAAAATTTTTTGCAATCTTTAGACTTTCACTTAAATAATTAGCATAATCTCCCACAAGATACATTGCTAATAATTCAGCACTTCCTTCTTCTAGCCACCTTGGTAGTCCTGCATCATCTTCTTTATCATTCCACCACCCATCTACTATATGAGCATTTTGATATATATGAACGTACTCATGAATTGATATTTTTACTGAATATTTGTCTGGATTCCCCATAACAAAAGATTGGTTTGGGTTTTCTATTTCTCTTGAATGCTGAGCAAAACCATTATTCCCCTTATATATAGCCATTTCAACAATACCTATACCTTGGTCTTTATCTATACAGTGTTCAATCATAACTTTATCTACATATGCCCACTCACAAAATTCTTTTGCAACTATTTTAGCTTTATCTATATCACTACCTATAATAAAAACTTTTAAGGGCCCATAATTTCCTAAATATTCTGTTGCTATTATTACTCCTTTTTTAACACTATTTAATGCTTCTTCATTTAAGTCATCAGTTATTGTAAATTCAGGACTTTTTTCAGTAGGTTTATTCCATCCAAGTTCTATCAATCTATTTGGAGTATAGTATTCATTTTCTAGATCATAAATAGATTTACTTTCAGTCATTTTTATTTCTTTTATTCTCTGTGTGAATAGTTCATATTCTGAAGTAGTTGTTGGCTCCGGGTTCATAATAAATTTATTCTCATCTATAATTTCAATTGGGAGTTCTACTTTTGCTCCTTCTTTTATATCTTCTTGCAATGTTATTGCAGGTAAAGGACTTGAGGTAGATACTATTTCAGTAACATAAGCATCATCAGTAGTATCACTTTCAGAACAAGCTAGAATAATTATGAATGAAATCAGGATCAATAAAAATTTATATAACATTTTAGATGTATATTTCCCAAAATTTGGAGGCGACGATGGGATTCGAACCCATGAATGGAGGTTTTGCAAACCACTGCGTTAGCCACTTCGCCACGTCGCCCGGTCTTATCCATTTTATCAAATATATATTTTGATTTGGTGCCGAGGGGGAGACTCGAACTCCCACGCCCTATACGGACAACAGATTTTAAGTCTGGCGCGTCTACCATTCCGCCACCCCGGCATTCTGATAATTATCTATTTTATTATACTCAATAACTAGCTATTCATTATTGAAATAAATTATAAAAAAAAATTAATTATCAATATAATCAATTATTTCCTTTTTTAATTCATT
>JAZANE010000078.1:0-3963 GCA_036228785.1 Chloroflexota bacterium | reverse complement strand
GAGTTAGTTAATCCTCCAACTCTTCCTGGTTTGATATTTATAAATTTACATGCATTTATTTCAATAGCTTGTCTAGCTCTTTCAACACTATTAATAGATTCATCTAAACATATAGGTGTATTGATTTCAGAAGACAACTTTGAATGATCAATTAAGTCATCTGATGATAAAGGTTGTTCAATGAAAGCTAAATTATATTTATCAATTGATTTGAAAAAGTCCATGTCATTAATTGAATAACCTCCATTGCAATCTACATGAAAAATAGAGTTTGGAAAAGAAGTGTTTACGGCCTCTAAAACTTCCAAATCCCAACCTTTTTTTATCTTCAGCTTAATTCTTGGAGTTTTGTTGTTTACAGCTATCTGTATTTTTTCTAAAAGCGTATCAATATCTTTTTCTACTCCAAAATCAGCACCTGCAATAACCTCTTTTCTTGTTCCTCCCAATAATTTATGCAGTGGAGTTTTAGTTAGTTTACTCTCTAAGTTCCACCAAGCTATATCTAATCCAGCTTTAGCAAAAGGGTTACCTTTATAAATTGATAGTTCATCATTAATTTCTTTTGAAGATTCAAATTCTTTTCCTATAATTTTTTTCCCAAATATTTCAGATAAGTTGTAAAAAATAGAATTAGCACTTTCATACGAGTAGGTAGGTAATTCTAATGCACAGGTTTCTGACCATGCAAAGTTATTCTCACTTGTTACTTTGATCAAAATTGAATGTATTTCATAATCAGCTCCATATGAGGTTATCCATGGATCGATCAATGGAAGAGCTACATGGTATATTTTTAATTCATCAATTTTCATTTTTATAAATCTTATTTAATTAGTTTAAATCTATCTTAGTCCCACACTACCATCGCTTGAAATAGGAGGCGGTATATTTGCAGGATCAAATGGGTGCATGGAAGGAGAATCCTCGTTGAAAACAACTCCAAGACCTGGTTTTTCTGATGGGATATACCAACCATCCTTAATTTTTATTATTTCATCAGTCATATCTCTTCTTGGAGCTATGTCTTCATGTAATGATTCCTGAAGATCCCACGATGGAGATGAGATCCCTAGAGCTATACATGCAGCAGTAGCTATGGGCCCCTGAAAGTTGTGTGGACAAATTTTTATATGATTTGCTTCAGCAATAGTTGCAATTTTTTTCACTCCAGTAATTCCTCCAGCGACTGCAATATCAGGTTTGAAAAAAGCAGGTTTTACAAGTTGGGCGTATTCCCTAAATTCCCATATACCCATATTTCTTTCTCCAACAGCAAGAGGTAATTTTATTTTTGAAGAGACTTCAGCCATAGCTACAACTGAGTCTGGAACTATAGGATCTTCAATAAAGTAAGGTCTAAACTTTGCAACTTCTTCACAAAATGCAATAGCCTCATGAGGTTGCATATTTCTGTGAATTTCTACACCAATATCAAAATCCCAACCAACTGTTTCTCTAACAGCCTCAACCATCTCTAAAGCAAGTCCAATTAATCTAGTGTATGTTAATTCAGCCCAATTATTAGGCATCGGTGTAAATTTTAACGCTGTAAATCCCTGCTCTAAAGCTTTTTTAGCTCCTGAGGCACATTCTTCTGGGGTATCACCACCTACTCCAAGTGCAATAGCTCTTATTTTTTGTCTTACTTTTCCACCTAAGAGGTTCCAGACTGGTGTTTGAAGCCTTTTGCCTTTGATATCCCATAATGCCATATCAATTGCACTTATTGCTCCTCCAATGCTATTCCCTCTAAAAGCAGAGTTATATCTCCACAAATAATTCCAAATATGTTCTACATCATCAGAATCCATTCCTAGTAAGGCATCAGAGAAAGAATGGATAGTTGCTTCAGCAGCTTTCGGATATGACCAATAACAAGATTCACCAATGCCTTCTAATCCATCTTCAGTTGTAACCTTGACTACCAAAAACCTTGATACAAAAAAGGTTTCAATTTTTTCTATTTTCATAAAATTTCTCCTTCTATATCTATATATTCCAATATTCGTTTATGCTTGATTCATAAACGGAGGTTGATTCGTTTTCGATCTCATCTATTTTTACTGGCCTACCCAATACAGATGATTCTAAAGCAGCATTACAAACGGCTAAATCTTTTCTACCAACATAAGCATTTACTTCAGGCATTGTACCATCTGTGATGCATTGACCTAATTCATAATATTCTAAAGCCACAAGAAATCTATCTGCATCTTCAAACGGAGTTTTATAGGAAGCAATTCTTTCTGAACCAAATAAGCGTGAAGTAAGTTCATCTAGATGAAAATCTGGAACTAGATCTATAACTTCTTGTCCTGTGATCTCTCCAATTCCATCTATATTAAGTGATAGAGGGTCACCTCTTCTTTGTTTTGCAGGTTTCATAGAACCTTTACTTCCATAAATCATAGAATATTCTATAGGTTCACCATGAGCTGCCCAAAATGAAGTCCATTGACCAACAGCTCCATTTTTATATTTAAGTGTAGAGATAACCATATCCTCTGATGAAGCTTTTATACTTTCAGGAACTTCATCAGCCCAATGATCATAGAAATTAGAAACTCCTATTTTATCTCCTCTATATCTGACTGGTTCCCAAATTTTAGATACTGCAAAGACTTCTTCTATATCACCTAAATAGTACATCATTTGATCAACAGCATGTACTCCTGCGTCAACAAAAATTCCACCAACATTTTTATAGTGCCTCCATGGCCAAATTATAATATCATTGCCCCCTCTAGCTGACCCTTGAATGAAACTGTAAGGATCTCCAATAATTCCAGCATCAATTAGAGCTTTATTTAATCTACATATAGGATCTCTTCTTTCTTGTTCAGCTACACTTAGAACCTTTCCACTTTTTTTCCATGCTTCAATCACTTTATTGCAACCTTTTATAGTCAATGATAGTGGTTTTTCACATAAGACATGGTATCCTAGTTCAAAAGCTTCCTGAGCAATTAGGTGGTGAGATCCTGAATCAGTTGTTATGTCAACTGCTTCGATTTCAGGCATTTTTGATTTCATTTCTTCTAAAGAAGTAAAAACATTTGGACGCAAGCCAAATAATTCATTAGCATTATCTGCAAGAAAATTTGCATTTTCTTTTCTTTTATCGCAAACAGCTACCAACTCTACATTTGCCATACCACTCTCATATAATGCACCCAGTGCTCTTAAGTGTCTCCCACCCATTCCACCGGCTCCTATAATTGCTATTGGTATTTTGATCATGATTTATTTATTTTTTCCATATTTTTCCTATCCTAAATCAGGATTAGATTTTATAAAACTAATCATGTATTTTTTGTGATGCTATCATTCCTCCGTCAACTAATAAAGTTTCACCATTTACATATTGTCCAAGATGTGAAGAAAGATACAGGACAGCATTGGCTATATCACTTGGTAAACCTCCTACTCCAGCCGGTATAAACCTCTTAAAGTTTTTTGGATCATGGGGCGGACCATCAATTGAATCATCGTTTATATCAGGAAGTCTATTTGAAATAGCTCCTGGTGCTATACAATTTGCTGTAATATTTTTTCCAGCTAAATCTGCTGCAATTCCTTTTACCATTCTTCTCAGCGCCATTTTTGCTGTTCCATATGCTGTCCAATTAGGCATTGCAACATAAGAATGAACACTTGAAAGACAAATTATTCTCCCTCCATTACCACTCTTGATCATTTCTTTAGCCGCTCTTTGAGAACAAAAGAAATATCCTTTCAATGATAAATTCATCATTCTATCCCAATATTCTTCATCTGTTTCAAAGAAAGGTCTTTGTTGGTCAGGGAAAATTGCATTATTAATTAGAACATCTATTTTTTTATGAGACTCAAGAAACGAATCAAATACTGAGCTGATTTCATCAAGTTTACTTACATCGCCTTTATGAAAAGTTGCGTTTACTCCATTCTTCGAAACAATATCAAGGCACTTGGCTGAAA
>JAZANE010000077.1:0-6399 GCA_036228785.1 Chloroflexota bacterium | reverse complement strand
TAATAGCTTCAATAATTTCTCTATTAGTAGCTGGAATTCTTTTTTTAAGGGTTCAAAGAATAAAGGTTGATAATGAAGAAGTTCTTAACATAGGTAATCTTATTAAAGAAGGAGCAATGGCATTCTTAAAACGAGAATATACTGTTCTTTCAATATTTGTTATATCTGTTTTTGTAATACTAGTAGTATTTATTGATTTAGATCTGCTTGGAATTATTGGAACAAGCCAAGGCAATATAAATATGTCAATATCATATCTTATTGGAGCAGTAGGTTCTGCACTAGCTGGATATTTTGGTATGGCTGCCGCAGTAAGAGGAAATTCTAGAACAACAGAAGCTTCTCAAAAAAGCTTAAATAATGGATTAAGGGTTGCATTCAGTACAGGTGCAGTTCCTGGTTTTGCTGTTGTTGGAATAGGTTTATTAGGAGTATCTGTACTATACCTAATATTTGAAAGCGCAACTGTAATAGCTGGATTTGGTTTTGGTGCCAGTAGTGTAGGTTTATTTGCAAGGGTTGCAGGAGGAGTTTATACAAAAGCTGCTGATGTAGGAGCAGACTTAGTAGGAAAAGTTGAAGCAGGATTACCTGAAGATGATCCAAGAAATCCGGCAACTATTGCTGATAATGTTGGAGATATGGTTGGAGACACTGCAGGAATGAGTGCTGACTTATTTGAATCATATGCAGGATCACTAATTGCAACTATTGCACTAGCCGTTGCAGCAACAAAAAGCATGACAAGTGATTTAGTTGTTCTTCCAATAATAGTCTCTAGTATCGGTGTTTTAGCATCTGTAATTGGTACTTTTTTAGTAAGAACCAAAGAAGGTGCATCTATGAACAACTTATTATGGAGTTTTAGAATAGGAATTTTTGGGGCTACTATACTTGGAGTTATTGGAGCTGGATTATATATTTCAGCAAAAGATATGGACTTCAACTTATTATGGGTAATATTATTCGGTAACTTACTGGGTATTATAGTTGGAACAGCAACTGAGTATTTTACATCTTACGAATATAAGCCTGTAAAATGGATGGCTTCTCAAGCTGAGACTGGAGCTGCATCAGTAATTATTGCTGGAATAGCAGTAGGACTATATTCAACTGTAATTCCTGCTATAACTATTGCAGCTGGAATACTAATTTCATTTACACTTGCTGGTGGAACAATTCAAGAACCAATTATGGGACTATATGGTATCGCATTAGCATCTGTTGGAATGCTAAGTACTTTAGCAATAACTTTATCAACAGACAGTTTCGGTCCTGTAAGTGACAATGCTGGTGGAATTGCAGAGCAGGCAGGTCTTGACCCTAAAGTAAGAGAAAGAACTGACGCTTTAGATAGTTTAGGTAACACAACTGCAGCAACTGGAAAAGGTATTTCAGTTACAAGTGCAGTACTTACATCATTAGCACTTCTAGCAACATATGCAACAGTTGCTGGTATAACTGAGCTAAACTTACTCAATCCAAAAATCTTAGTAGGAGCAATAATTGGAGGATTATTACCATTTGTTTTTGCAGGATTAACTATGGCTGCAGTAGGAAGAGCTGCTGGAGCAATGATTGAAGAAGTTAGAAGACAATTTAGAGAAATCAAAGGACTTAAAGAAGGTAAAAAAGGTGTAAAGCCTGATGTTGCAAAAGCTGTAGAGATTTCTACTAATGGAGCCTTGAAAGAAATGATCATCCCTGGAACATTAGCAATTCTTGCTCCTATAATTGTAGGTATATTGCCTTTCTTAGGGCCTGAAGCATTAGGAAGCATGCTAGCTGGATCAATTATTTCAGGATTTTTATTAGCTTTATTCTTAAATAACTTTGGTGGAGCAGCTGATAATGCAAAAAAATATATTGAGTTAGGAAACCATGGAGGAAAAGGATCAGAAGCACATGAAGCTGGTGTTATTGGAGATACTGTAGGAGATCCAACTAAAGATACCAGTGGACCTGCTCTCAACATTTTGTTAAAACTTATGGCTATGGTTTCAATTGTATTTGGACCTTTGTTCTTAGGTATAAGCGGATAAATTGATTTATTTTATATTCTCTTCTGAAAATGAATCCTCTTTCTTGGGAGAGAATATAATTATTTTCTAGAATCAAATAAACTTTGTGCTAAATACTCAACTAGTCCCCTATCGATCAAGTCTAACTTCCAATTATTTGGAATTGATTCGTATCCATAAAAGGCACCTCCTAGTTGACCAAAAATTGCAGCTGTCGTATCTGCGTCGTCGCCTAAATTTACAGCCATCAATGCTCCTTCGGCAAAAGATGAACTTTTATCAAAAGCCCATAATGCTGCCTCAATAGATTCAGAAATATTAAGTGTTCCTTTTATTTCAGATCGATCTTTTTCTTTGAAGGATCCTAATGCAACATCATTAACAGTTTTTTCAAGAGGATTATCATTCCATAATGAAGGATCATAATTCAAAATAGACTCTTTATCATTTCCTCTTACTGCCTTCACTATCATTGATCCATAAAGCCTACAAGAGTCTATGCAAATAGGATTATCATGAGTAGATTTTGAGCTTTCTCCAGACATCAATATAGCTTCTTCTAAGTTTTCACTAAAAAACAATGGGACAGGACATAATCTCATTAGAGCTCCATTTGTAGCTTGGTCTTTTACAGGTTTAGGAGTTCCATATTTTTTATAATCAGTTATAGCTAATCTTGCAGTAGGCCCACAACCATAACCCCATTCCTTACAACTCAAATATCCCTCATGTAACCATCTAGAAAAGCGTTCAAGGTGATCAGATATATCAAGAGATTTCTTTGAAATTAAACTATCAGCTATACAAAGAGCCTGAGAAGTATCATCTGTCCAAAAACTACCGTCCATAATTCCTGTAACTCGATCAAAAGTATCTCTTGATTTACCTTCTACAAGACTACCTAGTTGGTCTCCAATAGCTAATCCTACAAAAGATCCTTTCCATCTAGAAAGTAGGTTAATTTCTCTTTTAGTAATATCACTCATATTTAATTGGTTATATATCAAGATTATTATAAGATAATCATCTATTATTAGAGAAATTGAATTTATAGAAATTTGGACTAAATTATGGAAAAAGACAAGTTGTATATTTTAGGAGCTGGTACTCCTACTCCAACTGAATCAAGATTTGGATCAGCGTATGTTGCTGATATAGATGGTGAAAAAATTATGTTTGATTGTGGTCCAGCAGCAACTCATAAACTTGTAAAAAGTGGGTTATTTCCTACCGAAATAGATAATTTATTTTTCACCCATCACCATTTTGATCACGATATAGATTATCCTTGCTTTTTATTATGTAGATGGGACCAAAGTATTGGAAAAGAAAATACATTAAACGTTTTTGGACCAACTCTTACAGAAAAACTGACAGAAGAAATTTATGGTGAAGAAGGAGCTTTCTCTCATGACTGGAAAGCAAGAGTGAATCATCCTCTAAGTCAAAAAGTATATGTTAATAGAGGTGGAACTCTTCCTAGAACTCCTCCTAAAGCAAATGCAAGAGATATTACTCCTGGAACAGTAAGAGTCTCTAAAAAATGGGAAGTTGTTTCAGATGTTGCAGAGCATGTTCAACCATATCTTGATTCACTGGCTTATAGACTTGAAACATCAAAGAATAAATCAATAGTTTTCACAGGAGATACTCAACCTTGTAAGTCCGTTGTAAACTTGGCACAAAATGCCGACTATCTTGTTTGTATGTGTTGGGATGATCAGGAAGCTATGAATGAAAACGGGGAATTTTACGGACAATGTGGTACTGAAGGAGCTGCTCAAATGGCTCAAGATGCAAATGTTAAAAACTTAGTATTAGTACATATGGGACCTAATATAAGTAAATCTGAAAATATAGTTTCAGCAAACGAAAAAATTGGAAAAATTTATTCAGGTAATATAATATTTTCGGAAGAGATTAAATCTATAGATCTTTGGAGTAAATAAATATCTTAGACATCTTAATTAAAAACGGAAGCGTATTTTCAGGGAATACAGATAAACGTGAATCTAAAAATATTGGAATTTTAAATTCAATAATAGATTACATTGGTGAAGA
This sequence comes from Chloroflexota bacterium, assembly GCA_036228785.1. Lineage (GTDB taxonomy): Bacteria > Chloroflexota > Dehalococcoidia > Lucifugimonadales > Lucifugimonadaceae > TMED-70. The sequence continues at coordinate 2,317 of JAZANE010000077.1, read as the reverse complement.
AACTCCTGAAGCCAAACAAGTAATCGATGCGGATGGATACATTGTTACGCCTGGTTTTATAGATCTACATACTCATAGTGATATTTCTTTTTTAGTTGATCCTGATGCTGATAGTAAGCTAACACAAGGAGTAACTTTTGAGCTGGTTGGAAATTGTGGAATGAGTTTTTGTGCTCCTTTAAATACAGCATCAAAACAAACTCTAACTGATAGATTATCTAAATATGATTCTGATATAGAAGTTGATTGGAATGATTTCAATGACTGGTTAGAAAAGATAGAAAAAAACAAACCATCAATTAATGTTGCAGCTCAATTAGGTCATGGAGTACTTAGAGCATATGTAATGGGTATGAAAGCAGTGTCTGCAACTCCTGAAGATATAGAAGGGATGAAAAAAGTTGTTCAGTCTTCAATTGACCAAGGAATATTGGGGTTTTCTACTGGATTATGGTACGCTCCAGGATCATATTCACATACGGAAGAAATTGTTGAAATTACTAAAGTTGTAGCAGATCATGATTTACTTTATTCAAGTCACATTAGATCTGAAAGTGATGATGCCTCAGGGCTTTTCCCTGCACACGCTGAAGCGATTGAAATTGGAAGAAGAACTGGTGCTAAAATTCAGATCAGTCACGTAAAATCTGTAGGTCCAAAATTTTGGGGAAGAGGAAATGAATTACTAGAAGGTATGTACAGAGCTAGAGAAGAAGGTATTGATGTTGCTGGTGATCAATATCCATATGAATGGTCTAGCACTCCTACAAGTGGATGTATGTTTCCAAGATGGAGCCTAGAAGGTGGTAGAGAAAAAACACTTGAAAGACTAAAAGATAAAAATATAAGAGAAGAAATAAAACTAGAAACCATAAATTTCATTAATAGATTCCATGGAGCCGAAGGATGTGTTTTAGCTGAATTTTCTAACGATAAAAGATTAGAAGGAATGAATTTATCTGAGATCTCTGAAGAATTTTCTTGTACTCCAGAAGAAGCTGCCATGAGACTATATGAGATTTCTGAAGGTTCTTTTGTTTTACATTCAATGGAAGAAAAAGATGTAGATACAATTGGTATGTCTGACTTAATAGCAGTTGCATCAGATGGTAATTCTCTTAGAAGTACTGGCCCCCTATCATCTGGTAAACCTCATCCCAGGAGTTATGGAACTAACACAAGATTTATTGAAGATATGGTTGTTAACAAAAAATTAGTTCCAATTTCTAAAGCAATTTATAGAATGACTGCACTGCCTGCTAGTAGACTAGGTCTTAAAAAAAGAGGTGAACTCAAAAAAGGATATTTTGCAGATATAAATATATTCAAACCTGAAGAATTAAAAGAAAAAGCAACTTATGTAGATCCACATCAATATTCCACAGGTATGAAATGGGTTTTAGTAAACGGAAAAATAGCTCTAAAAGATGGCAAAAAAATTGATGGAAGACATGGAAAGGTAGTTAGAACAAAAGAAGGATAATATTATGAAAAACTTAGAATTTTTTAACAGAAACCAAGCAAGAGATTTTATTAATAAAAACAAACCAATGGCTATTATTCCTACTGGCTCAGTGGAGCAACACTTAAATCATTTGTTTATTGGTATGGATATAAATTCAGCAACAAGAATAGCTCAGGATCTTGCAGAAAAATTCTCTGACGATGTTATATTTTATAGACCATTAAATGCAGGTATAGCCGAACATCACATGGCATTCCCAGGAACTATGACTCTTAGAGTTAATACTTTTATAGGTGTACTAACAGATATAGTCGAAAGCTTGATAAGAGGTGGTGTAAAAAAGATTCTTTTTATAAATGGGCATGGAGGTAATGTAGAACCAATGGCAACTGCAATGAGAAATATATCTTTACAAATGAAAGGAATTCATGAAGGCATAGATACCACGGAAGTAAGAACTCATTATGATTATGAAGAACTTCTTAATAAAGATTCAGAAATTGATATTAGATATACAAGTTATTGGGAAACTCATGATGAAGACTTTATAAAAAATATTATTGATGATGATGTTTGGCCTGGTCATGCTGGTGAATATGAAACTTCTGTTGCTTTATATATGTTTCCAGATTTAGTAGATAAAGATGCAATTAAAAATGACCCCTTAGGAACTTCTACAAATGCTTCAAAAGAAAAGGGCGAACAAATATATATCGACATAATCAATCAATATTCCAAAATAATTAAAGAAATGTTGTAATAAATCAAGATGAAAAATAAAATTTGGACTAGAAACTACACCAAAATGGATGAAGGTATTTATAGAACAGTAGAAGGTAATGCTGACGAGAT
>JAZANE010000076.1:0-3281 GCA_036228785.1 Chloroflexota bacterium | reverse complement strand
AAAAAAAATAATAGAAAACAAACAAATTTATATCGAAGGTCTTTCGAATAGAGGATATGACGTATCTAATTTAGATATAGTTATATCTCTAAATGAAAACCGTGGAAAACTAATAACTGATGGAGATAAAAAAAGAGCTCAAAGAAATGAAATTTCAAAAAAAATAGGTAATGAAAAAAGAAAACCTACTGAAGAAGAAACTAATTTTATTAAGAGTTTGGCTGAAGACTTAAAAAATATAGATATTGAACTAAATGAGATAAACGAGAAAATTAAGTCTATAATGCTTGAGATTCCTAATCTTCCTCATGAGACAGTTCCTGTAGGTATTGATGATTCTAAAAATGTTGAAATAGACATTAGAGGACAGCAAAAGAATGAAGATTTTATTATACCTCATTGGGATATAGGACCAGAAAAAGAAATATTAGACTTAGAAGCTGGAGCAAACATTTCGGGTTCAAGATTCTTTGTCTTAAAAGATAAGGGTGCAAGATTACATAGAGCTCTTATGAATTGGATGATGGATGTTCATACCGATGAATTTGGCTATTCTGAAATAGATCCACCATATCTTGTTAAGCAAGATACTATGATTGGATCTGGAAATTTACCAAAATTTAAGGATAATCTTTATAGAGATGAAGAAACCGATTTATGGCTGATTCCTACAGCTGAAGTTTCTTTGAATGCCTTGCATCAAGGAAAAATAATACCACCAGACCAATTACCATTAAGTTATGTAGCAAGAACGCCAAGTTTCAGAAAAGAGCACACATCTGCAGGAAGAGATATACGAGGAATTAAGAGGGTACATCAATTTTTTAAGGTTGAAATGTTTAAGTTTGTTGAACCTGAAAACTCAATGGATCATTTAGAAAAAATGGTTGAGAATGCAAGAACATTGTGCGACAGACTTGGACTGTCTTCAAAACTAATACAATTATCCACAGGAGATATAGGATTTCAATCAGGTATAACGTTTGATATTGAGGTTTGGGCTGCAGGATCAAAAGAGTGGCTTGAAGTCTCATCTATTTCTAATTGTTTTGATTTTCAAACTAGAAGAAATAATACAAGATATAAATCAAATCAATCTTCTCCGACTAGTTTTCCTCATACTTTGAATGGATCTGGTTTAGCTCTTCCAAGAATTTGGGTTGCAATAATTGAAAATGGACAGAAAGCTGATGGATCAATTGAAATTCCTGAAGTTCTTGTACCATATACTGGTTTTGAATATATCTAATCTTCTCTGATATAGTTGATTTTTTTTGATCCTTCAAATGATCTTTGATACTGCAAAGGCCATTTATTTATTTCACCAGAAGCATATAAAGTCCAGTAAGGATTTCTTAATAATTCTCTACCTAAGAATATTACATCAGCTTCGTGATTATCCAGAACTTCTTCAGCTTGATCTTTTTCAGTAATTAATCCTACTGCTCCTGTGAGAATTTCTACATTTTCTTTGATACTTTTGGATAAAGGTACTTGATATCCAGGTTTAAGCTCTATCTTTTGATCTGAATAATTTCCACCAGATGAACAATCAATCATATCAACCCCAGAATCTTTTAATTTTTTAGAAAACTCTATTGAGGAATTTATATCCCATCCATTATCATGGTACTCAGTTACGGATATTCTTGCGATAAGAGGAATTTCCTCTCCTATTTCTTTTCGAATTCTTTTTGCTATTTCAACTCCAAATATAGTTCTATTTTCAAAGTTTCCTCCATACATGTCTTCTCTAGTATTTGAAATTGGAGAACAAAATTCATGCGCTAGATATCCATGCGCTAAATGGAGCTCAATACAACTAAATCCTGCTTCAATTGATCTATTAGCAGCTAAAACAAATTTATTTATAATTTCTTCTACTTGTTCACCAGATAATTCTTCAGGAATTTGTGATTCATTATCAAATGCTATAGAACTTGGTCCCCTAGGAACCCATCCTCCATCTTCCTTTAGTATCTTCCCTCTTCCTTGCCATGGACGTTTTGTTGAAGCTTTTCTTCCTGCATGAGCAATTTGAATTGCTGGAGTTGAACCTTGAGACTTAATAAAGCTTGTAATTTTTTTTAGCCCAGAAATATGTTCATCTTTCCATATACCTAAATCCCAAGGACTTATTCTGCCTTCCGGCTCAACAGCTGCAGCCTCAGTCATTACCAGACCAGCTCCACCAACAGCTCTAGATCCAAGATGAACCATATGCCAATCATTGGAAAATCCATCCTCAGATGAATATTGACACATAGGAGAGACCCAAGACCTATTGCTAATATTCATTTCTCTTATTTGTATAGGTTCAAAAAGTTTACTCATTTTTTTCTCCATTATATTTTTCCATTGCCGTTTTAGTTCCTTCTTCGATTATACTTATGCATGCTTCAGCAGCCTCTATACATGTTTTGTTAACTAGATCAAAATCTTTTACTTTTGATAAAACAAATTTTATTTGATCTTCATTTTCTTTAGGTTTTCCTACTCCTAATTTGATTCTCAAGAATTCCTCAGTACCCAGATGATTTATTATAGACTTCAGTCCATTATGTCCTCCGCTACTACCTTTTCTTCTTATCCTTATTCTTCCTTCTTCAAGATTTATATCATCTGAAATTATAATAGTTTTTTCCATTGAGAATTTTTCCATTTTTAATAAATCTTTTGCTGCTAATCCTGAATTATTTACATATGTAGAAGGATAAATAAGATATATGCTATAAGCCTCAAAGTCTAACCTAATTTCGAAATAATTTTCCTCATTTTTTTCATACTGTTTGTATTGTGAGAACTTCTTATCTAAAATATCCAAAACCCACCAAGGAACATTATGTTTGGTTTTTTCATATTTTTTATCAGGATTACCTAGTCCTAATATTATCCAATTATTCATTAGTCTGTGACCAGCTTTAAAAATTCTGTAATATCAATTATTCCAATATTATTTTCTTGAGCGTCTATTAATTTTGAACCTGGGTTAGATCCTAAAATTAAATTATTTGTTTTAGATGATACTTTGCTGGAAACTTTTCCTCCATGAGTTTTTATTATTGATTCAATATCATTTCTACTGTATTCATCAAAAGATCCTGTTACAACAAAAGATTTACCTTCAAGTATATTTGAATTATTAGCATTTTCTTTCTTCTCATAACCAATATTAAGTTTTATAAAATTATCAATAAGTATTTTATTTTTTTCTTCTGAAAACCAATCGGTAATTTTCATAGCTACTACAGGCCCTATGCCTTCTAAATTTTCTAAAATTT
>JAZANE010000075.1:0-6218 GCA_036228785.1 Chloroflexota bacterium | reverse complement strand
TTGAACCGCTTCTTCTATATTTCCTACCATATAAAATGCTTGTTCAGGAAGCTCATCGTGCTTACCTTCAATTATTTCTAAGAATCCCTTTACAGTTTCAGCAATAGGAACATATTTTCCAGGAATTCCAGTAAATACTTCTCCAACAAAAAAAGGTTGCGTCAAGAACCTCTGAATCTTTCTTGCTCTAGCAACAGTTAGTTGATCTTCTTCAGATAGTTCATCAATACCAAGAATTGCTATAACATCCTGTAAATCTTTGTACCTTTGTAAAACTTGTTGAACACCTCTTGCTGCATTGTAGTGATCCTCTCCAACAATAGCTGGCTCTAGTATTCTTGAGTTCGAAGCTAGAGGATCTACAGCTGGAAACAAAAATTGAGCAGCTAAAGCTCTGTCAAGAGAAACGTTTGCGTCTAAATGACCAAAAGTTGTTACAATACCAGGATCTGTATAGTCATCAGCAGGAACATATACCGCTTGGAATGAAGTTATTGATCCATCTACTGTAGTAGTAATTCTTTCTTCAAGATCACCCATTTCAGTTGATAGAGTAGGTTGATAACCAACAGCTGAAGGCATTCTACCAAGCAAAGCTGAAACCTCCATTCCTGCTAAAACATATCTGTATATATTATCTACGAATAGCAAAACGTCTTGTTTTTGTTCATCTCTAAAATACTCAGCCATAGTTAGACCAGTTAAGGCAATTCTTGCTCTCGATCCCGCAGGTTCATTCATTTGACCAAATACTAAAGCAGTGGAACCCAAAACTCCATAATCTTGCATTTCATGCCAAAGATCGTTACCTTCTCTAGATCTTTCGCCTACGCCTGCAAATACAGATACACCTGAGTGTTCTTGAGCAATATTTCTAATTAGCTCCGTAATAATAACTGTTTTACCTACACCAGCACCTCCATACGCACCAATTTTTCCACCCTTAGCAAAAGGAGTAATTAAGTCTAAAACTTTTATTCCAGTCTCTAAAAGCTCAACAGATCCAGACTGCTGATCGAAGCTTGGCGGCCTTCTATGTATTGGCCATCTTACAGCATCTTTACTTATAGGCTCACCATTATCTATAGGATCTCCAACAACATTGAATAGCCTTCCCAAAGAAGGTTCTCCAACGGGTACTGATACAGCAGCTCCAGAATCAGTAACCTCAACTCCTCTAGCAAGCCCTTCGGTAGGACCCAAAGCTAGACACCTAGCCCACGAATTACCAACATGTTGCTCAACTTCTAGAACCAAGCGCTGTCCCTCATTTTCAAGTTCCAATGCATTAAAAATCTCAGGTAATTTATTATGATCAAATTCTACATCTACTACAGTACCAATAACCTGAACAACTTTACCTTTGTCACCTTTAGCCATATCTTTTCTCCTTTACTTTCCTTCTAATGCAGCAATACCACCTATCAAATCGAGTAATTCTGCAGTAATTGTTTCTTGTCTAGCTTTGTTCAAATCAAGAGTCAATTCTCCTATTAGTTCGCTGGCATTATCAGTAGCATTTTGCATTGCAACCATTCTTGCAGAATGTTCACTTGCAAAAGCCTCAAGTATAGACTGATAAATTTGTGACCTAACATACTTAGGAGTCAACTCAATAAGAACCTCATAATCTGAAGGTTCATAAATATAATCACTTAGTGAAGATAAATCTTCTTCATTAGAAATTGGAAGTACAGTCTGAACTTTCGGTATCTGTGAAGTTGTAGTAATAAACTCACTATAAACTAAATCAACTTGATCCCATTTACCCTCTAAAAATCCATTTATTGCAATATCTGAAATAGCTAATGTATCAGTTATCTCTGGTCTATCAGGTATTTCAATTTGTTCAACTATTTCTTGGTCTCTAGAATTTAAGAATCTAAATCCTTTTCTACCTACAGACAAAATGCTATATGCATTTTCGGATAACTGTATAACTTCTAATGCTTTTCTATTTATATTTCCAACTAATGCTCCAGCTAAACCTCTATCTGGAGTAATTAAGATCATTAATTTATTTTTAATTTCTCTTTTTTCTAAGAGGGGTATATTAACTCTTTCTAAATCAACCGAGGAGGACAAGCTACTCAACAATGACTTAATTGTTTCAGCATATTTTTTGCCCATCATTACATTTTGTTGGGCTCGCCTCATTTTTGAAGCAGCAATTAATTGCATTGCTCCAGTAACCTTTGCAGTATTTGAAACTGACCTTATTCTTGCTCTTAACTCTTTAGTACTTGGCATATTTACTTTCCGAATGTTCCCTTATAGGTTTTTATTGCTTCATCTAATTTCTTTTTTATATCATCTGAGAGTTCACCATTATCATGAATTTCTTTCATAACATCAGGTATGTTAGCTGAAACAAAATCATACCAACCAGTCTCAAATTCAGAAATCTTTTCTGTATCAATATCATCTAATGCACCTTGATTAGCAGCATAAAAAATTGAAACTTGATTTTCGAACGATAAAGGTTCATTTTCATTTTGCTTAAGAAGCTCAGTTAATCTTTCTCCTCGAGCTAGCTGTTGTTTGGTGATTGCATCTAAGTCATCAGTTCCAAACTGAGCAAATGTTTTCAGAGAATCATATTGTGCCATTTCACCTTTTAATGAACCTGATACTTCTTTCATCGCTTTTTGTTGTGCTGAGGAGCCAACCCGAGTTACAGAAAGCCCAGCATTCACTGCTGGCCTAATACCTGAGTTGAATAGGTCAGGCTCTAAGTACAACTGACCATCAGTAATTGAGATAACATTTGTAGGAATATAACCAGAAACGTCCCCTGCTTGAGTTTCAATTATTGGCAAAGCAGTAATTGATCCTCCACCATATGCATCATCTAGTTTTACTGCTCTTTCTAAAAGTCTTGAATGTAAATAAAAAACATCCCCAGGATAAGCTTCACGACCAGGAGGTCTTCTCAGTAACAAAGACATTTGCCTGTATGCCCATGCATGTTTACTCAAGTCATCGTATACAATCAATACATCTTTTCCCTGAGACATGAAATATTCTGCCATAGTAACTCCTGCATAAGGAGCAAGATACTGCAGAGCAGCTGAATCAGAAGCATTTGCGGTTACAACAACAGTGTTATCTAAAGCTCCCTGCTCCTCTAGTCTTGTAACAACTGAAGCTACCTTGGAAGCTTTTTGACCAACAGCCACATAAATTCCAATAATATCAGAGTCTTTTTGATTTATTAAGGCATCAACACACAATGATGTTTTACCTGTTGTCCTATCTCCTATAACCAATTCTCTCTGTCCTCTACCTACAGGTACCATTGCATCAACAATTTTCAATCCAAATTGAACAGGCTCGTCAACAGATTTTCTTTCAACTACACCTGCGGCTATTTTTTCAACTGGCAAAGATTCTGATGTTGAGACATCACCTTTTCCATCCATTGGCCTGCCAAGGGGATCTACAACTCTTCCTAATAGATTTTCTCCTACGGGAACTTCAACAATTCTACCAGTAGATCTTACCTCATCACCTTCTTTGATGGAAAGATAATCTCCCAATATCACTGCTCCTACACTGTCTTCTTCTAAGTTTAGAGCAAGCCCAATAATATCATTAGGGAATTGTAATAACTCATTAACTTTTACGCTTGAGAGTCCGTGTATAGTTACAACACCATCTCCTGCTTCAACAACAGTACCAATATCTACCATGTTGAAATCTCCGCCAAATTCTTCTATCTGACGTTTAATTATTGACGCTATATCTTGACTATTTGGTGACATAATTTTTCTCCATAACTATAATGTCGTTGATCTTAATAAATGATTTTCTAGATCATTGAGTTTATTTTTTGTGGAACAATCGATAATTGTATCCCCTACCTTTATGATGTATCCTCCGAGTATAGATTTGTCTAAATTCTCAGAAATTTCAACATCATCTACCTTAAAAACTTCACATATTTTTCTTGTGATTTCATTCTTTTGAGAAACTTTCAATTTCACAAAAGAAGTTACTGTTGCTGAAACTTTTCCTTCCGAAATTTGATTTTGATCAAAGAATTCATTCATTACTCGTTCGAAATAATTTATATGACCTTTATTGATCAATAATTTTAAGAAGTTAACAAAAAGTTTTTCATAACCCTTGAATAATGTGTCAATTGACTTATATTTCTCAGAATTAGGAACTTGAGGAGAGCTCAAAAAACTATACAAATCATCCCCTTCTATAATTTCTTTAGATTTTCTAAAGTTATCTATCCATATATTTGTATTATTTTTTTCTTTAGCTATGTCGAGAATAGCTTTCCCGTATCTTTTAGTTAATGAGCTTGCCATATTCCTAATTACTTAATTTCTTCTTTTAGAGTTTTATCAATTAATTCTTGATGATCTTTTTCATCAATAGATTTGTCAACAACTTTTGTAGCTGCAGAAATTACTAAAGAGGAAAATTCTTTCTTAACGTTTTGAATAGTTTTTTCTTCAAGTTTAGCCATTTCCTTCTCTGTTTTACTTACTAATTCATGAGCATCATTTTCGGCTTTTTCAACCTGTTGAAGCCTGTATTTCTCAGCCGCTTCTCGAGCATCTTGAATTAGTTTTTGACCTTCAAGTCTTGCAGCATTTATTTCATTTTCTAACCTTTGAGCTGATTCGTCAGCCTCATTCTTAACTTTTTCAGCAGCTTCTAAACTTTCTTTAATTTTTTCAGAACGTGTTTGAAGCATAGAGCTAATTGGCCCGAATAAAAGTTTTCTAAGAATTAAGAACAATACTGTAAAACTTATTAATTGAGTTATTAAACCCGATAAATTTATACCTAATGCATCCATATCTAATCTCCTATTTTTCAGCTGAGAAATTCCCAGCTGAAAAGTTTACAAAACGAATAAAATTAATATGGCTACAACTAGAGCATAGATAGCAATCGCTTCTGTAAAAGCAATAGCTAGAATCATACTCTGTTGGATAGGACCCCTTGCCTCAGGATTTCTTCCCAATGATTGTAGGGCTCCATTTGCCAACATACCAATACCTAGAGCTGATCCAATAGCTCCTAGTCCCATTGATAGTGCTGCACCAATCGGTTGCCATTCACTTGCCATTTTTTTCTCCCTTCACTATTTATTTTTTCTAATTTAATTTGCTCTAATGGTCGTCGTGATCTGAATGAGATGTAACAGCCATTACCCCAAAAACTAATGTTAACATTGAAAATATTAGAGCCTGAATGACACCAACAAAAAGTTCAAGACCCATAAAAGGCATCATTCCTACCAACGGCAATAAAAATCCCATTGAAATCAGTACGATTTCACCCGCGAACATATTTCCAAAAAGCCTAAATGTAAAACTAATAGTTTTTGCAAATTCTCCAAATAATTCTAATATTCCTACAAATGCAGTGATAGGGCCCTGTGAAAAATTAATAAATTTCCCACCATACCCTTTGAAACCCAAAGAAGAAAAACCCCAGATTTGGATAGCTATCATAGAAAAAATAGCTATAGCCAAAGTGGTATTTACATCTGTAGAAGCACCTCTAAAAAAAGGAATCAATTCACCAGTTTTTTTACCCAAATATGATTTTGGACTAATACTTCCATCTGATTCTTTTTCGTACAATTGAACTACTCTTCCATTATGAATATTTTCTAATATTTCGTTCAATCTTGGTATATCATCAGGTGAGGTACCTGAATCAATTTTTTTCTTGATATCCTCAATTTCATCAGGAGTGTAACCTCCAATTGCACTAAGTGGAGCTCTAGTAGACTCTCCCCTACCAATTGGCATCAGACTTATTCCTGCAGTTTTATCAAATACAACAAAACCATGGTAATGATCTTTTTCTAGAATACATAACTCTGCCATAATTGGTAATGAATCTTTGTACTTATCAGCACACTCTCCTGAATGTGAATGATGATGTACCCATTCTTCAATAGTTTCAACTTTTCCAATTGAACCTACTCCAGGCATTATACCTAACCAGTTAAAAGCCAAAACTCCCAAGAATATAGTTATGACAACAGGTAAAAACTTCCTTGCAGTCTTTCCACCCGCTTCTTCAGCAGTATCAATCCAGAATTGAAAAATCATTTCAAAAATATTTTGCAAGCCTGATGGAATTTCTTTCATGTTCCTTGTTGCTCTCCAAGAAAGAACTATCAAAAGTAACATTGCAATCCACAACATAATCGTTGAATTTTTTAAATCATATGAAAAAGG
>JAZANE010000074.1:0-5535 GCA_036228785.1 Chloroflexota bacterium | reverse complement strand
TCCTCTAGTTTCAATTCCTATTAAAATCAAATCGTCTATTCCTTGATTTGATTCAATAATTTCATGAGATAATCTTGCAACAGCTCGCCGAATATCATCTTCGTCAAGAAGCGTCTTATAATTTTCAAAAGATTTCAATTAAATTTTCCTTGTGGTTTCTCTGAACCTACTTAAAGAATTTAGATCATGTAAATGATAACAATAAAAAAATTTATTACAATAGATAATTTATTATTGATGATATTTAAGCATGCATTTCCTTCTGTTGATAATCAAATAAAAAGTCTATAATACTAGCGTTAAAAATAAAAATTTTCTAAAAAAACATTGAATATCATAGTAATTAGGAGGTCTTTCAAATGACTTTAAACGTTGTAAAAGGAAAGTTTATGTGGGCTAAACTCACCAAGAAAGAACAATTAACAGAAGACTTGTGGAAAATGTGGTTGAAACCTGAAGAAAAATTTGATTTCAAACCGGGTCAATACTGTACTATTGGTTCAGGTGGAATTGAGAGAGCGTATTCTATTGCATCTTCACCTGATGAAGATCAAATAGAACTCTTTATTGAATTAGTACCTCCTCCAGATGGAAATCTAACCCCTCTACTAAATGAATTAAATGTAGGTGATACTGTCACAATGAGATTGAGAGCTAAAGGAATCTTTGTACTAAAACCAGAGTTCAAAAACCACGTGATGGTAGGTACTGTTACAGGAGTTGCTCCATACGTAAGTATGATGAGAAAACACCTTAAGGAATCAGAATCATCAGATAAAAACTTTATAATTTTAGAAGGAGCATCATACTTAGATGAATTCGGTTACGATGAAGAATTGATGTTATTAGATAAAAGCAATAATAATGTAACGTTTGAAGCATCAGTAAGTAGGCCTGATGAAGAAAGAAACGATAGCTGGACAGGATATAAAGGTAGAGTCAACAATATTCTATTAGATAGATTAGATGAATGGGGTCTAAATCCAAGTGAGACTATTGTTTATGCATGTGGACATCCTGGAATGATAGAAGACGTTAAGGAAAAATTAGAAAACAGTGACTACACATTCTTAGAAGAAAGATTTTGGAAAGATTAAATTTATTTATTCTTGTAATATAGGAATTTATAATAAAGAAAAATTAAAAGGGGAAAAGTTATGGCTGAGAAAATTGCATTTGTAGGATTAGGGATAATGGGTAAACCAATGGCAAAAAATCTCATGAAAGCAGGTTATGAATTATACGTTTACGATCTATTTCCAGACCCAGTTGCAGAACTAGAAAAAGAAGGGGCTAAAGGTTGTAAATCTGCTGCTGAAGCTTCTTCAAATACAAATATTACAATAACGATGGTTCAGGATGGACCTCAAGCTGAATCAGCTATTTTAGGGGAAAATGGAGTATCAGATGGAGCATCTAAGGGTCACCTTGTAGTTGATATGAGTTCTATTGCACCTGGTGTATCTCAAAGGATTGGAGCTGGATGCACAGAAAAGGGAATTAATTTTCTTGATGCCCCTGTATCAGGAGGAGAGCCTTTTGCTATATCTGGAGAATTAGCAATAATGGTTGGTGGATCAGCAGATGATTTTGAGCAAGCAAAACCATTATTCGATATACTTGGTAAATCAGCAATACTGTGTGGAAAACACGGTGCAGGCCAAGTTACAAAATTAGCAAATCAAATTTGTGTTGGAGCAAATATTCATGCATTAGCAGAAGCTTTAGCTTTAGCAGCTAAATCAGGAGTAAATCCAGAAACAGTTTACAAAGCAATTCAAGGTGGACTAGCAGGATCAAATGTTATCAATGCAAAAGCTCCAATGATGGTTGACAGAAATTTTGAACCTGGATTTAGAATTGAGCTACATTACAAAGACATAAATAATGCAATGGAAGCAGCAAGAGATTTAAATATTCCTCTACAGGTTACAGCAAACTTGCAGCAAGTTCTAACAAGTCTAGTAACTAAGGGTGAAGGTAAAAGTGATCACTCTGCAATAGCAAAACATGTTGAAGGCTTAGCTGGAGTTGAAATAAAGAAACATTAATACAGATCATAAATAAATTAAAAAAACCTAAGATTTTTTCTTAGGTTTTTTTAATTTATTTATAGCATCCATTCCTATTACTAAAACATCATGAGGTGGAGCAATTTGATCTCCATTTGGATTTATAAATTTGACCTTATTTTCTAATTCTTCGTGAGAAACTAATATCCAACTTGAATCCAAATTATGATCCGAACTATTTGGATAAGCAAAGTAAACAAAATCAATGTGTTGATGAGGGCCAATTTTTTTATCTTCAACAGACTCGATTAATATTGTTTCAGGAGGATATATATTTGATAATTTAGGGTCTGTAAATTTGTAGGAATGGTTTGAAATAATATCTACGTCAATGCCCATCTCGTCTCTACATTCTCTTAGCGCAGTTTGCACAGGATCTTCATTTTCTTCAACATGTCCACCTGGAGGTAACCACATTTTTACTTTATTGTGCCAATGGAGAGCTATTTTATCTTCAAAAACAACAAATACTGTGGATGTAAAATGTCTAATCATTATTTAATAGGTTCTTTAAAGACTAAGAGTGAAACTATCGGGTAAGGTGATCCTTACCGGATAGTTTCACTCTTAGTGGAGGTATCTTAACCCTCTCGGCGCCTTCAGTTAAGAACACCTCGCTTATTATTCGTATCCAATTAAAATATCCTCCTTTCATTACTAGTTGTTAGTTATTAGATGATTTAACATCTACTTAAATGATAGTAATATTAGTGTATAAATTCAATGACTTTTGATATTTATATTGTTCTAATGTTTATTTTTATTTTGTATGTATGTAAAATTTCCATTAAAGAATATGGAAAAAAATATTGAATAAAGAAGAATTTGAACTAGATATACCATTCTCAAAATATAAGGATAGTCATTTTATAAGTATTTTAAGACCATGGATTAATGTTGGTAATGTAGGTCATAACGCAATAAGTAGGTTAGTAAAAATTTTTGATCTTGAAGAAATAGGGAAATTAAGAAAACCAAGCAAGTATTATGATATGACTAGATATAGGCCTGAAATACTAAATGAAAACGGTGAGAGAAAAATAAGAGTCCCAAATACAGTAATATTTGGTAAAAAGAATCCCTCTCAACAAAATATTTTTTTATTGTATTTACTTGAACCTCATAGTTTTGCAGAGGATTTTAATGCCAGCATTATTGATCTTATTGCTAGTCTAGGTGGAAAAAGATATATTTCAATAGGAGGTATGTTTGATTCAGTACCTCACACAAAACCATTACCAGTAACTGGAAGTTATAATGGCTGGATTCCTCCGTCTCCTCTTGATGAAACTCTAAAGAATAAGTCTAGATATACAGGACCAACAAGTATGACTTCTCAACTTTCTCAAATTCTATTCAAAAACCTATCAGTAGAAACTATGTCTCTAATGGTTCATATACCTCTTTACATTAAACTTGACGATGACTTTCTAGCTACAACTAGACTACTTGAAAGTCTTTCCCATATATATAAATTTGGTGCTGATTTCCCAGAAAGAAAAAAAGGAGAAAATCAGTATATAGAAATACATAAAAACCTTCAAAATAATAATCAAGTAAACGAAATGATAAAGCAATTTGAAAATCAATCAGATGGATCTGATGTAATTGATCTTTCTCCTCAAATTGAAAGTTTTTTGAAAGATTTAGAAGATAATAATCAATCCTGATTTTCCAAAGATTCTCTAAACTTTACATTAATTTCAAGCTTTTCAAGATGCTGTTTTAATTGTAGCTTTCCTTGTTTTATTTTTTCCTCTTCTGAAAAAAATAGATTTATATGGTCCAAGTATTTTCTTTTATTTAAGGATCTGATTCCTGACAACATTCTGACTATAGAATTTTCAGGAAATTTTGTAACTAAATCATCCCAATTTTTTTCTATAAACTCCCAAGTTTTCCATCCCATTTTTTCATTACTTAAGCAAGAAGCTAGTAAGTAGGGAGAATCTTGAGATCTAATTTTGTTATCAAGTATAAGAGAAAATAATTTTAAAATATCTTCATCATTTTGAAAAAGAGATAAAGATCTCTGAAATCTCACCTCATCTTGAGGAGTTTTAGCATTATTCATATTATCTAAATAGGTCTCAAATAACTTAGAAGATCCAAAGTGCGCATTAATAGAAATTACACTTGAAATAATATCCGGTTCATAATCACTTTTTCCATTCAGATAATCATCAAGGATTTTTTTTGATTTATCTCTTATTTCAACGTCCTCTACTACAATAGCCATAGCTCTATAAGAAATAGCTAAAGATTGAGCTTCTCTAATACTTCTTTTGGATTCTTTATCAAGATTCTCAAATGTATTTCTGAATATTTTTTCTCCAACTTTTATGAGTCTTTCTTTATTAGGCAAGTTTTTACTCAGGTTGCTAAAGCATGAATATAAAAGGGATAAAATATCGGGATCAGTCTCACCATAAAATTTTTCTGTAAAATCTAAAAACTTTTCTACTGACATTGAACCACTTAATATCAATCCCCAATAGTCGTCGAGAATTGAATATTTTTCTTCTGAAGTGAGATGAGAGACATCATAAATTGAATCAAAATCTGTAGTATTTGTTCTATAAAAGCCATAAGAATTTGAATTCAATAAGATACTTTCAACCCCTTTTTCTAATACAATTTGATTTTCTTTTGTATCAAGTAAAAACTTAATTTCTTTTGTCTTATTACCTATAGAATACTTAATAAAAATAGGTACACCCCATATAGTTTCATGATCTGAATTTAAGTATCTAAAAGTTTTCTGTGAAATTGATAATTTTTCATTTTTTAGTGAGTAACTTATCATTGGATGGCCTGGTTGAAAAATCCATGAGTCCATTACTTTTTTGACAGGAAGTTTAGACACCTCCTCTAAAGCATCCCAAAGATCATCAGTTTCGGTATTACCGTATGAGTGTTTGGTCAAATATAAAGAAACACCATCTCTAAATATTTCTTGCCCTAAAAATTGCTCAAGCATCCTTAATATTGAGCCACCTTTTTCATAAGTAATTAAGTCAAACATTCCATCAGCATCTGAAGGAGATATAACTGGGTATTCAATAGCTCTGGTAGAATCTAATGAGTCAATATCCAGTGCCATTGATTTTTCTAAAGAAAACTGAGCCCATCTATTCCACTCTTTCTTGTAATCAGCAACAGCCTTTGTAGCCATAAATGTAGCAAAAGCTTCATTTAGCCAAATTCCATTCCACCATTTCATTGTAACTAAATCTCCAAACCACATATGAGCAATTTCATGAGCTATGACGTCAGCAATTCTAATTAATTCATTAGAAGTTGCTTCTTTGTCATTTACAAGTAATAAAGCTTCTCTGTAAGTTATACAACCTAGATTTTCCATAGCTCCAAAAGCAAAATCTGGAATTGCTATCATATCAAGTTTGTCTCCAGGATATGGAATTTTATAATAAGAGGAGAAATAATTTAATGAATACTCACC
>JAZANE010000073.1:0-3649 GCA_036228785.1 Chloroflexota bacterium | reverse complement strand
ATTACTTGATCAAAGGAAAAAAAATCTTTATCTTGAGATTCCCTTGAAGGAGGAGCGTGACATCCAACTATTGAGATGATTATTGCGATAAAAAATATTTTAGTTATTTTTTTCATACTTTTATTTTTACTAGAATACTATTATATTTTCATAAATAGAAAAAAAACTAAATTTACAGAGGAAAATCATGTCAAAAAGAATAAATAGAGCAATTGAATTGCTAGAACAAGACCAACCTATTTACTACACAGGTCTTCATACTTTTTCTAAAGAATTCCTAACTTTTGAACAAGGCAAAAAAGATGCTAAAACATGGGCAGATTACATAAATATAGGAATGGAACATGGTTCCTTTGATATGAGTGGGCTTGAAGCTTACATGGATGGACTTATAGCAGGTGGGCCAACAAACTCAGGGCACATTACTCCAGCAGTAATTGTTGAGCTCCCTGTTCAAGGAGAAACAGAAGAAATTATTCAATATAATGCGTGGCAAATCAGGCAGATCCTAGCAAGAGGAGTTCATGGAATACTTTTATGTGAGGCAACCTCTCCTGATGCTGTTAGAGCTTTTGTTGAATCATGCAGATATAAGATTAATGATATAGGAGTAGGTCTTGGATTAAGAGATGGAACTAGAGGGGTAGGCTCAGAATTTATGGCAAAGAAAAAATGGGGTATAGAAGATGATAATGAATACAGAGATAAGGCAGATCCATGGCCATTAAATCCTGATGGTGAATTGTTATTAGGATTAAAAATAGAAACACTTGGAGGATTAAATAACTGTGAACAAATTCTTAGCATTCCTGGTATAGGTTTTGCAGAAATGGGACCTGGAGATATGTCTATGTCTATGAAAATTAGAAGAAAACCTGGAGATAAAATGGTTGATCCTAGAATCAAAGAAGCTTCTGCAAGAGTTAAAGAGGCATGTGATAAAAATGGAGTTAAGTTTCTTGAAATTGGAAATCCTGAAAATATAGTTAATGTAATTAAATCTGGAGCAAGAGTAATCGCAGGTCAAGATAAAGAGGCTGCAAAAGTGGGTAGAAAATTTACAAAAAGAACTATGAAAGTTTAATCAAGATTAAAATCTACTTCTGATTCGCTACAATAGCTTCTGAACCAGTCGATAACTTCTTTATGGTAAGGAATTCCTTTTGAAGATCTTTCAGTGAACTCTTCGTTTTCCAAATAACCTGCATAAACAACTCTATCAAACCCTTTAGCAGGTTTTGAATCAATTATCTTTTTAAGAAGTAAATCCATATCATCCTTAAATTTTTTTACGTCAGTAAAAGCATCTACTGAATATGCTGCAAAGTAATCAGATCCTTGATGATCATTAAATAATCCTGGACCAGCCCCTGATAAAATATTAGACATTATCTCAGCAACTAATCCCAATCCATAACCTTTATGGGATCCATTTTCTCTTGTTCCACCAAATGGTAAAAGATTGTACTCACCTTTATCTGGAGTTTCTATTTCATCCATAATAGGATTTCCTGATTTATCAGCAATCCAGGCAGGAAGTAACTTTGCTCCAGTTCTTCTTGTTAATTCTATTTTGTTACCTGCAACTTGAGAAGTTGCTATATCAAATAAGAAAGCTGGCATATCATTAGCAGGAGCAGCCCAAGCTACAGGATTAGTTCCTAAAATTGGCTCAGAACCCCATGTTGGAAGTGTTTGGCCAGCTGGACTTCCAGTGTAACAATGTCCCACCATATCATTCTGTGCAGCTTGCAATGCATAAAAGCCACAACCAGCAAGATGACCTGTATTAATCACAGAAACAGAACCCATTCCATATTTCTTAGCTTTATCAATAGCAATTTGCATAGCAATAGGACCTATTTCTGTGCCTAATGCATTATCTCCATCAATTTTTGCTGTGGTTGGGGTTTCTTTTAATATTTTCATTTTAGGATTAGGATTATAAGTTCCATCAAGATATCTATTTATGTAAAGTCTCAAACCGTTAGATACTCCGTGGCTTTCAACTCCTCTTAGATCATTTTCTATTAATACAGAAGCAGAATTTGAAGCTCCTTCATCAGACACACCTAAATCTTTCAAAATATTCTTTGTCAATTCAAAAATTTTATCTGATTGAATATATACTTTGTCTGTGTCTGGGACCTTAAATCTCTCTAGCATTATCTTAACTCACATTCTATTCCTATTTCACCACAGTAATTTTCAAACCATTCAATAACTTCCTTATGATAAGGAATTCCTTCTTCAGTTCTTTTGGCAAATTCTTCACTTTCCATCAACCCTGCATATACTACTCTCTCAAATCCATCTGCTGGTTTTGAATCTACTATCTTTTTAAGCAAAAGATCCATATCTTTCTTAAATTTCTTAACATCTGTAAATGCATCAATAGAATAAGCAGCAAACATATCAGAACCTTCGTGATGTAATATAGGAGCAGGCCCCATGCCTGATAGTTCATTTGTCATTATTTCAACAACCATTCCTAAACCAAAACCTTTATGAGACCCATTTTCTCTTGTTCCACCAAATGGTAATAAATGATAATTAGATTCTCCGTGCCTTCCTGTCCTTTCAGGGGCATCAACTTCTTCTAAGATCGGCTCACCATCTTTATCAGTTATCCAGCCAGGTAAAATTTTTGCTCCAGTTCTTAGGGCTAAACCTATTTTGTTTGATGCTATTTGAGTAGTAGCTATATCAAACAGAAACGGTGGCATCTCATCAGCTGGAGCAGCCCATGCTACTGGATTTGTACCTAAAATTGGTTCAGAGCCCCAGGTTGGTACAGTTAATCCTGCTCCACCAGAGGTCATTGCTTGACCTATCATATCTTTTTCAACAGCTTGTAATGGATAATATCCACAACCTGCCAAGTGACCAGTGTTACTTACAACAACACATCCCATTCCATATTTTTCTGCTTTTTCGATAGCCATTTCCATGGCCATTGGTCCTAATTCGGCTCCTAAGCCATTATCTCCATCAATAGTTGCTGTTGTTGCTGATTCTCTGACAATTTTTATATTTGGCTTAGAGTTGTAACCACCCGAAGCATATTTCTCAACATAAAGCCTCAACCCATTAGATACTCCATGAGTTTCTACTCCTCTTAAATCATTTCCTATAAGTACAGCAGTAGAATTTTTAGCTCCTTCTTCAGATACTCCTGAAGCTTTTAATATATTTTCAGTAACTGTAGTTATTTTTTCCACAGGAACATAAATCTTATCCTTCTCTGGGACTTTAAATCTATCTAACATTTTGATCCTCCTATTTGATTCTATATACTAACCTAAATCCTAAATTTCCTGTAGAGGAATCAGGAGTATTTTGAGTTCTTGCAGAAGCTCTATATCTGTTGCAATATGAATTATGGCACAAATAAGAACCCCCTTTCATTGTTTTTGTAGTTCCATATTTTGGTCCAAGGGGATTAATTCTAGTTTCTTTTCTGTTAATTTGATGAAAAGTTGATGAAAACCAATCTTTACACCACTCCCATGTGTTACCTGAAGTGTCATAAATATTGAAATCATTTGGTTCATAAAAATCAACAGGTGATGTCGCTAACCATCCATCTTCAAGTGTATTCTTTTCTGGGAATATTCCTTCCCAAATATTACATTTCTTTTGAATAGTA
>JAZANE010000072.1:0-3468 GCA_036228785.1 Chloroflexota bacterium | reverse complement strand
ATGATAATTTAGCTGAAATAACAGAAGATAATGCTGAATTAGGTGTTCAGGATATTATTACTTATAATAATCTAAGTAATCAGAATCTAAATGATAAAAATAGTTCTACTATATTCGATATTTATACTGGAATATTTATACCAAGATTTTCGTTCTCTATTAAAAATGCTCAATCAATTGAAAAACTTTGGTTTGGATTGGCTTTATATCCTGGTGATAAAAAAAATGATTTCAAGAAATTAACAGATCAATATTATTTAAATGATAATTATTCCTTTCAGTCAAAAGGGGTTTACGGAGATTGTATGAGAGATGATAATTCATATCTTGATTCAAGTAAAAGTACAATATACAACTGTATAAATAATGAATTAAAATCATATGACTATTGGGTATCGGACAATGATTACATCTGGAGAATGATCTGCGTATGGGATGAAGACAAATTTGAAGGAGTTAATCAAAGAAAATTGATTGTAAAAGACATTAAGCCCTCAGACACTTGTAGAGCAACATTTAAGTCTTTTAAGTCAAAACTAGAATAGCTTACTCTTAAAATAAGACTCTGCCTCTTTTAATGAGTCAATGAAAATATCTATTTCTTCAAAAGAGTTGTATAAATAAAAGCTAGCTCTACACGCAGCTACGATTTCATAAGATCTTACTAATGGCATAGCGCAATGATGACCAGTTCTTATTGCAACTCCATACTTATCTAATATTTCTCCAACATCGTGAGGGTGAACTGAAGTATGATTAAAAGAAATTACTCCACCTCTATCTTTCATATCTTTAGGACCTAAGATCTTATAATCAGAAATATCTTTGATTTTATCCAATGCATAGAGAGTTATTTCATCTTCGTGTTTTGTAATATTTTCCATGCCAATTTCTTCCAAATAATCCACTGCATATCCAGTTGCTATAGCGTCTGCAATATTTGGAGTTCCTGCCTCAAATTTATAGGGCAAATCATTCCACTTTGCATCTTCATAAGACACCTCAGAAATCATATCACCGCCAAAATAAAAAGGTTCCATTTCATCAAGAATGCTTTCCTTACCATATAAAATACCTATACCAGTAGGGCCAAGCATTTTATGAGCAGAAAAAGCAAAAAAGTCACAATCAATTTCTTTCATATCAACAGAAAAATGAGGTGCACTTTGAGCTCCATCTAGTACCAAAAATGTACCAAATTTTTTAGAAATAGATCTTATTTCTTCTATTGGATTAATAACACCTAAAACATTAGACATATGAGTAATAGCAATAATCTTAGTATTTCTATTTATTATTTCTTCTGCACCCTTAAGATCTATCCTACCTTCTGAGTTATGCTCTAAAAATCTAAGTTCAGCTCCAGTTGATTTACATAATTGCTGCCAAGGGACAAGGTTTGAATGATGCTCCATTCTTGAAACAACTATATTGTCACCTTGATTTATTTTTTTTTGCAAACCCATTGCAACAATATTTAACGATTCACTTGTATTTCTTGTCCAGATAACCTCATTTGGAGAAGCATTAATAAAATTTGCAACTTTTACTCTAGAATTTTCGTACTCATCAGTTGCTTCTACGGATAATTTATGCACACCTCGATGAACATTAGAATTGTATTCTAGATAATAATCACTTAATGAATTTATAACTGAACTAGGTTTCTGCGATGTAGCTGCATTATCTAGATAAACAAGAGGCTTGCCGTTTACTTCTCGATTGAGTATGGGGAAGTCTTTTCTAATTTTTAGTAAGTCAAATGATTTCATTAGCAATTAATATATATTTATATTTTAACATTAACAACAAAAAAAAATTGTGATATTATACAAATCTATGACAAAAATAAATATAACAAATAACCTTTGTATCTGTAGCTGTTGCATGAAAAGCTCCAGGTTTCTTTAATTTGTCTTAAATCAGAAAATAAAATAACAACATATAGAAACCCCAATCCAGGGGTTTTTTTTATGTAAAAAATAATGTTAAGAGTAGAAAAAAAATACTCAAATCAAAAAATACTTGGCTGGATTTCTTTTGTTCTAGTATTTATATTTTCTTATGCAATTTCAAGAAATAATTTTAATGACGCTACAATTTGGATTGCCGCATGTGGTTTAGGGTTTACTCTTCAGAAATCTAGATTTTGTTTTGCATCATCATTCAGGGACTTATTCATGTTCGGTTCTGGGCATAATATGAAAGCTGTCCTTCTTGCAATTGCAATAGCATCCGTAGGATTTATTGGGATAATGATTTGGTTATTACCTGACCCTGTACCAGGAGAATATCCTTCTTCTGCACATGTATTACCATTTGGTATTTCAACAATTGTTGCTGGTACAATTTTTGGCATTGGAATGGTTACAGCTGGTGGATGTGTTTCCGGAACAATATACAGAATTGCAGAAGGTTATATTGCTTCAATAATAACTATGATTGGTATTTTTATTGGGACTATATTACTCATCATTTCATGGAATTTTTGGTGGGATAATTTTATTAGTAATGAACCAAAAATATTTTTACCTTCCACTCAATCTATTGGATATGGATTATCTTTATTAATAACTATGATAGGAATAGTTTTAGTTTATTTCATAGTAGTTTATATAGAAACTAAATCAGGTGTAAGAAATTTTAATATTTCAAAAAAATCTGATTTTGATGAAAAAACTTTTCTTCAAACCATAAAAGAAAATATTGAGAGTATATTCTCAAAAAGCTGGACAGCGACTATGGGAGGAGTAGCTTTAGGATTCATTTCAATAATTTATTTTATTTTTCATTCTCCTCCGGGAGTTACTGGAGAGATAATGAAACAATCAATGAGTATTTCAGAATCAATTAACTTATCTGAAGGCCCATTAAAAGGGATCTCTTCATTAAGTGGCTGCTTAGGATCAAGCATTGGTTCTGGATTAATTTCGCATACTTTTGTAAGTACTGTAGGGGTATTTTTTGGAGCTTTAGTATCTGCTTTGTTGTCTCAAGAATTCAAAATTAGAACTCCTAAAGAACCAAAACGATATATACAATCATTATCTGGAGGAGTACTGATGGGATACTCAGCAAGTCTTGGAATTGGCTGTACTATTGGTGCATTTTTTTCCGCAATTCCATCATTTTCTTTATCAGGTTGGTTATTTGGATTAAGTCTTGGGAGTGGTGCTTTTTTAGGGACTAAGATTATAAGGTTTATAGGATAGCTATGAGTACAGTAGATCAAATGAACTTAATTGAAACTCCTATCAAAGATCAGCTTTTGAGAGTTGATGAAATATTAAGTGAGCTTTGCTCTAGTAATGGTGGGATCGGAAATTGTAGAAAAATAGAGATATTAACTGGGGATGAATTACTTGTTAAATATATACCTCCTAAGGCTGTTGAAAAAAAAATAAAAATTAAATTCAAATATGTAGAAAATATTTGGCACATAACGTTAGAAAAGGAATAAAAATGAGT
>JAZANE010000071.1:0-4031 GCA_036228785.1 Chloroflexota bacterium | reverse complement strand
TTTTCTATATCTAAAATATTTTTTCCAAAATCCTTTATAACTAAAGCTTGACCACAAACATTAGCTGCTTTAGCTTGAGCCAAACTGGAAACATCTTTTCTTGATAAATTTATATTATGTTCATTATCTAAAAACATTTTATCCTCTTCAGATGTAAACTTTCCTAGGGGATTCATAAGTTTATTTTCTACAAGTACAGATAAAAAATCAATTAATCCAGAACCACATATACCAGTAGCCTCTACATCACCTATTGTTTTATATCTAAATTTATCTTTATATATATCAACTTTTTCAACGGCTCCTGTATATCCAGGCATACCAAAGGTAATTTCACCGCCTTCAAACGCTGGTCCAGCTGGACAAGAAGCAGCAAGCATTCTATTTGGGGTACCTAAAACTACTTCTGTATTTGTACCTATATCAATTAACATTTTTAGATTATTATTCTCAAAAAAATCAGTAGATATAAGACCAGCAGATACATCAGATCCAATATGAGATGCTATTAAAGGAGGACTATATACAATTGCATTGGGATTTATTCTTAAGTTTATTTCTTTTGCATATTTAGACATTTCTGTAGAATCAACTTTATTATCAAGATAATCTAGTTCTATTATTGATTTATATGGTCTTACTCCAATAGATTCAACATCTAAATCAAAAAACAAATCTCTCATAGTGGCATTTCCAACAATAACTGCCTCTACAATCTCATTTCTTCTAATTTTAATTTTTTTAACATATTCTCCTATTTCAAAATTAATTGAAGAAATTATAGATTTACATAGTTCACCCTTAAATTTTGATGAATCATAAGAAATTCTATTCATCACATCAGAGCCCCCAAATACCTGAGGATTCTCAAAAGAAGAAGTTATAATTATTTTTCCATCATCAAGATTAACTAGGTTTATTGCAACAGTTGTAGTTCCAATATCTACTGCTAAACCATAAAAGTTTTTTGACTTAGAAATAATTTTTTCTTTGCCGTCATTTAATAAGACCAATGAATTATTCTTATATTGGTAATTATGATCAATATCATATTTATTTGAGCCAGTAAAATTAGTTAATATTTTTCTATCTCTTTTTCTTGGAGTAAAACTTATATCACTATCTAAAGAAATAATTTTTGATTGACATGCCAACCTATAAGGTTCAGTCAAAAAAGTTTCATGCTCTGAGCATTCTGATAGATTTTCTAATCCTTCAGAAACTTCAACTATACATTCATGACAATCACCGACTCTTCCACAAGAGGTTGGTATTCTCATTTTAACTTGATCAGCTAAATCAAAAAGAGACTTATCTTGAGATAGTTCAATTGACTTATTTTCATGTACGAATTTATAATTGCTCATTTTTTTTTATGGGCTTATCAACTTGCCAAGCTGGCCTATAATCTAATTTATGAGATCCTCCACATACAGGGATTTCAGCGTGTTTTTCTGTATACTTTTGGTTTTTACAATAAAAAGCAGCTGTACATAAATTTTGAGCATTTTTATATGGACATCTACTTCTACTTAACTGGTCAGCATGAGCAGAAATATCTTTGAAAATATCATATAAATTATCTAGACTCTTTTGTAATTTATCTTTATTCGAATTTGACTCTTTATAAGTCATTAGTTATTTAACTCTTTAGATCTTTAAGAAGAACTACCAATTCTTTAGCCTTATCAACTGCATCAACTGCACTTTCACCATATGCATCTGCACCCATTTCATCAGCAAATTCTTGAGTTACAGGAGCTCCACCAACCATCATTCTTACTTCGTCACGTAATCCCATATCTTCAAAGTACTGAATTGTTCTACCCATGTTAGGCATTGTAGTAGTTAGTAAAGCAGACATTCCTACAACGTCAGGTTCAAATTCTTCAAAACCATCTACAAAATCTTCTGGAGAGGTATCAACTCCCAAATCATGAACTGTGAAACCAGCACCTCTAAGCATCATTATACATAAGTTTTTTCCAATATCATGAAGATCTCCTTTAACTGTTCCAATAAGAACAGTACCTTGAGGTTCGATCCCTGATTCAGAGAGAATAGGTTCTATATGAGCCATTCCTGCTTTCATCGCTCTTGCAGAAATTAAAACTTCAGGAACGAATATAACATTGTCTCTAAACTTTACACCAACAATTGCCATACCATTCAATAAACCATCATCTAAAATTTCATTGGCAGAAATACCATTTTCTAAAGATTTTTTAGTTAATACATCAACAGAATCGTTATCACCTGTAATTAATGAGTAGGCAATTTCCTGCATTTCAAAAGATGTTTTGGAGATAGCTTCTCCAATATGTTTTTTTTCACTTTCTTTAGTTACCCATTCAAATTCTTTAGAAAGACCTTCATGCTTGAACATAGCTTTTCCTGATATATATTTAAAATTTATCCTATGACTATTCTATCAAATCTAGGATTTAGTTTCTGCTAACCAATCTGATATTCCTTCATTAATTGCAACTAAATTTTCAGCTTTAGTTTTGAGAGGAATAGCACATTCTGGAGCGATCAATTGAACTCCAGCATTCAAACAATCAAAAACCTCTTTTTTTACATCATCTACATCTTTAGAGTACAAAGTTTCAGGATTATTTATATTTCCTACCAGTGCAATTTTACCGTTCACTGCATCCATAGCTTCTTGGGGTGAATTTTTCGAATCAAAATGAAAAGCATGCATTCCTGTTTCTGCAATATAAGGCATTCTATCAACTGTTCTACCACAAATATGTAGAATTAAGGGGACTGTAAATCTTTCAGCCATTTCTGAATGAATATCCTGTAAAAATTTTTGATAATATTGCCCTGAAACCAAGTCTCCAGTAGCATGGTCTGGAATAGTCAAAACATCAGCTCCAGCATCAACTTGAGCTTCTCCAAACAAATATGTGAATTCTTTAAGTTTTTCTAAAGATTTTATAGTTTCATCAGGATCATCTACGGATCCTAACAAAAAGGTTTCAACCCCAAAAACATGATAAGCTAAAGTCCAGGGACCCATTGTCTTTCCTATTATAGGTACATCATCTCCGAATTCTTTTTTTAATATCTTAATTGAGTCGATGATCACCTTAACATCAGGATGTTCTAAGAAATCTGATGGGACTTTTACATCTTCCGAAGTTTTCCAAATAGGGTTACTCATTCTTACTGTAGGCCAGTTATCTTTCTGTTCCCATTGCATTTCACATCCTATTGCACTAGACTCTTGGATAATAGAAAAATATGGAGCAATAGCATCAAAATCAAACTCAGTAATTTCAGTTGCTGCAAGCCTTGCATTCAGTTCTGCAGATCTACATGCATCAGGAAAAGGAGCATCAACTAAATCCATCATTTCAACAGTAGCAACAGACGTTGGATTAGCTATAGGAGGTCGATCAACCTCTTTTCTACTTAAGGCTGCAAGAACTCTTTCTTTTTTTGTCATCTTTTCCATAATTTTTCCTTAATTTTATTGTGAAAAGCCTAACGATTGTGTTGTCATTTGACCTGCCTGATCATTAGCTTCCAACATTTGCTCTACAGCACTTACATTTCTAGCATAAGGTAATAAAACTCTAACATATTCGTCATGTGATTTCTGATCTGGAAAGCAAAAAGAATCTACATCATTTCGAACACACTCTCCATACTTAATGAAACCACCAACAACAGCTCTAATTCGCAATCCAGGTTTTTCATGTTCTCCTTCAGCTGTGACTGTATAGATGTACTTGCCATCTTTGAATGCACCATCAACAAAAAAAGTTAGCTTAGTTTTATTATCTTTAGCAGTTATTGGTCCAGTTTCAGGTTTTTTATCTAGTGGCATTTCCACACATTGAGAAAATAAAAACTTTAGGGGTCTTTCAATTAATGCACCTTCAGGAATTCTCATTTTGTAGTCAGAATCTAAGGATTGTAATCCTCCAAATTCGACCATCTTATCCCTTATTATATTTAGTCTTTCATTTATTTGATCTTTTTTACTATAAGACCAAACTGTTAGAATATCCTTTTTT
>JAZANE010000070.1:0-2911 GCA_036228785.1 Chloroflexota bacterium | reverse complement strand
GATACTTTGAGCATGTTTCTTTGTCCCTACGAACAAACATTTTCCACCATTAGAAATCACATCTTCTATAAAGCTTAAAGCTTCTTCAAGTTTTACCAAAGTTTTAGATAAGTCTATGATGTGTGATCCATTTCTCTTTGTGAAGATGTACTTAGTCATTTTTGGATTCCATCTCCTAGATGGATGTCCAAAATGAGAACCTGCATCAAATAAATCTTGAATAGTTATAGACTTTGTATGTTTTGTAGTCAAATTTTTTCCTTATTCTTGTTGAACATAAATTTAAAGTTATTTCAGTAGACTATTATAACAATTATTGTTCTAATTTCACACTAATTGGAGTATAAAAAGGGATATTGGAAAATTATAACTAAAACTCACTCATCCAATAGAGAATTAAATATGATCCGCTAATTATCAATATTACCGAAGCAAGATAATTATAAATTTTGAAAAATATTTTTATCTTTTCAATGATAACTTTTAGAAATAATAAACTAATTGAAACGATCACAAGAGAAATCCATGATCCCATAGAAAAAAGTGCAAAGTCCAAAAATAAATTACCAATTGATGAAGTATTTGAAAAACTAAAAACAATTGACATAAATATAGGCAAGGAACAAGAAAGAGATGTCAATCCAAATGAAATTCCATAATAAAAATAAAATTTCAAATTTTTATCCTCAGATGATCCCATAGAATTTGCTAATTTGTTTAACCCTGAAAAATAAATAGTTCTTCCTGAAAGCATATAAAATCCATAAGCAAGTAGAATAAATGAAATAAATAATCCTATATATGAAAAGATATTCTTGAGAGCATAAAATCCACTTGATATCAAAAGTCCAAAAAGAAAAAATATAAGTATAAATCCAATAGTAACTGTTGTTGAAACCAGAATGGATTCAGAGACTTTCTTCATATTCGAATTCATATTCTTTGAATCTTTTCTAGTTATGAAATATGAAAGATAAACAGACAGTAATGCAAACCCACAAGGATTATATACAGCAACTAGACCTGCACTGAAAGCCATACCTGATCTTAGCAATATAGATATATTTGAAAAAAAAGTACTAGTATTAGCTGAAATTTCAAAACCAAAAAACAAAATATTTGATATTTTTTCACTATCAAGGAAAAAGCCTAATAAAACTAAAAATATTAGGTACAAAGAAAATAAAAATATATAACCGCTCTTGAGTATTTTTACAGAAATCATACGTATAAATATTTCCCAGAATTTGGGGAAAAACCCTTTTACCTAGTTTGCATTTTCAAGTTTTGATATTTATGACCTATTATATTTTTAGGACTTAAAAAAAATTGTATCACTCTATAACTAGAACAGTATGTACAACTTAGAAAATATTAAGACGACTGAACAAGAAATTTAAATACTAGAACTTTTGTCAAATGGCCTCAGAGCATTTGACATAGCCCAAAGAATGAATCTAGCGGAACAAACTATAAAAAACAAAGTTCAAGTTATTTGTATCAAACTAGATTCATCTAATCGAACTCAAGCAGTAGCAAAGGCTATTAGACTGGGAATAATTTAGGCAGCCTCTACTGGGTTTTCAAGAACTCCCACTCCATCTATCTCTATCCTTACTGAGTCACCCGGGTTAATTGGTGGTGTTTTTCCCGATGTGCCAGTCCAGAGCATATCCCCTGGTAATAATGTCGCATACTTACTGATAAAGCTGATTGCTTTTGCAGTTGAGAATATCATCTCTGAAGAATGACAACTTTGACCTTCAACACCATTAACAAAACCCTTGATTGATACATTTTGAGGATCAATATCTGTAATAATATATGGCCCTAATGGTCCAAAAGTATCAGCTGACTTAGCTCTCCACCATTGGTTATCAGCATCATCTCCCCCTTGCCACTCTCTAGCAGATACATCATTTCCACAAGTGTAACCAAAAACATAATCTAGTGCTTCTTCCTCAGAAACATTTTTGGTAACTTTTCCAATGATAGCTACAAGCTCAGACTCACACGCTACCAAACCCGCTTCCGGATGGATTTTTATAGGATCTCCAGGACCAATAAGTGCTGTAGAAGTTTTATAAAAAGGTTCAGGTCTGGTTGGCGCATCTCTTTCAGCCAAATGTGAGCCATAGTTTAATGCCAAACATAAACTTTTTGATGGGTTAGGATTTGGACATAAAATTTTTACATCGGATTCTTTATAAATATTTCCTGTTTTATTGTATGTTCCTAATATAGGATTTGAGTCTATTTCAATAACATCTTCGTTTTCTACAATCCCGTAAGAAATATTTCCGGAATTTTCAAATCTTGCAAACTTCATTTTTTTCTCCATTTTTTGATTTAAATCATTCTTTTACAAATGTTGTTATAAGTGTAATCTACAATTGTATAACGTCAAGAAAAAAGAAATATTTTTATGGATAAATCATTTATTCAAGTTGAAAAGCTATCAAAAACCTTTGATGAAAAAAAAGTTTTAGACAATTTATCCTTTACAATAGCTAAAGGTGAAATAGTAAAAATTTCTGGAAATAATGGGTCAGGTAAATCAACTTTACTAAAAATAATTGCAAGAATTTATTCTCAAGATGATGGACAAATAAAAATTGAAGATGAAGAAATAAGCTCATCTTCAATTTCAAAGAGTAAAGTCTCATATGCTTCATCAGACTTTATTTATTACAAAGACCTTACAGTTAAGAAAAATTTATTGTTTTTTTTAAGTCTAATTGGAGAAGATAATAAGATTTATGAAAAGAATAAAACTTTCCTAGATATAGATAGATTTGAAAATTTATACCCCGATACACTATCAAATGGTCAAAAAAAGAAAATGAATCTTTTCAGATGTCTAGTTCCTAATTATGAAATATATCTTCTTGATGAACCTGAAAATGGTTTG
>JAZANE010000069.1:0-4919 GCA_036228785.1 Chloroflexota bacterium | reverse complement strand
GAAGCTTTTCAAAATAACTTTTTTCCAGAGTTTTTGTTCCTATTGCTTGAACAGATGTACATATAATTGGTGGTTTTTTTTGAAACATACCTGTAAATAAACCTTCTAGGCATCTCATCCTATTTACAGAATTTTTATTGTCAGGCTTATATTTTTCTAGAAAAATTTCATTTCTTTCACTGAAATGTAAATTTGAAGTAGAATTACTCCAAAAATTTATACCATCTAATATTTGCAAAGACTCTTCAGGATTTGAAGTAATAACAAGTGTTGGTACTCCTAATGTTTCTCTAAGAGTACTGATTATATATGCATATGCCGAATAATTAGAAATTATTTTTTGAGGTTGATTTTTACGCAATCCACTAACCACATCTAAAAATGTGGGGTTATTCTGTAAAAACTCGTGAATCTCTGTGAGATGATTCAATTTCATAATCCGATAAAATACATTCTATTAGAAAAAATAATTTTTTGGTTGTAAAATTCTACTTTATATAAATAAGAAATCATGAATAAGGGAAAAAAAAGAAGAATAGTAATAAAAATTGGTAGTAATTTAATTACTGAGAATGAAAATATACTCAATGATTCCGTTATAGAGAATTTATGCAATCAAATATCTGAAGTTCATGAAAAAGGTAATGAAATTATCGTTGTTTCTTCGGGCGCTGTTGCTGCAGGTAGGCAATATCTAAGTACCTTTAACAAAGAAATTAAAATCAATGATTCATACCTTGTGCATAAACAAGTTCTAGCTTCAATTGGTCAACCAATGCTTATGAAAGCTTATGAGAATTTTTTTTCTAAAAACAACAAGGGGATTTCTCAGGCATTAATTTCCAGAGAAGATTTTGAAAACCGTTCAGGTTACTTGAATGTTAGAAATACATTGAATGAGCTTTTAGCAATTCATATAATTCCTATTATCAACGAAAATGATGTTGTTTCAACGGATGAACTTGAGAATAAAGCTTACGGAGATAATGATAGATTATCAGCTATGGTTGCCAATGCCGTAGATGCGGATATATTAATATTATTAGGTACAATTGATGGACTTTATACATCAGATCCTAATTTAGATAATAGTGCAGAAAAAATAAACTTTGTTGAAAAAATTTCAGATGATCACATAAATTATGCTTCAGGGCCTTCAGACAATACTGGCTCTGGAGGAATGGTTTCAAAAATTCAAGCTGCTAATATTTCAGTTAACTCAGGAACTGATATGTTCATAGCTTCAGGCTTAGAGAAAAATGTAATTAAGAGAATTGTTTCAGGAGAGAGTATTGGTACAAAATTTTTAGCCAAAGAATCACTAAGTGAATCAAGAAAACGTTGGTTAATGACAGGATATTCTTCTTCAAAAGGTGAAATCATTTTAGACGATGGTGCTATAAATGCAATTAAGACCTCAAGCATTTTACCTGCAGGGATCATAGACTTGAATGGAAATTTTTCAAGAGGAGATATTGTAGGAATAAAAAATAGTCAAAAAAAAATCATTGGATGGGGAATTACTAATTACTCATCTGATGAAATAGGTAAAATTAAAGGAATGAACACTAAGGATATTGTCAAAATCGTTAACAAAAATTTTGGTTCTGCAATAATCCATAGAAATAATCTTGTCATCACGATTTAGGGTAAAAAAATATGCTTGAAAGTTTAGAAAATAATTTAATTGAAGTTAAGAATGCTTCTTCTGAGTTAACTTTGCATAGTTTCGAAAGAAGAAAAGAATGCTTAGAAATACTTTCTAAAAAACTTATTGAAAACTCAGAAAAAATTATAAATATCAATACAAAAGAATTAGAAAAAAGTTCTGCGAAGGGTATAGATAGTCATGTTCTTGACCGAATGAAGATAACAGAAAGTACACTTCAAAGAATGGTTGATTCATTATTAACTGTTTCTAAACTAAAAGATTCTGTTTTAGAGGTTATTGATTCAAATATTAGAGAAAATGAACTGAAAGTAGAAAAAGTTAGAGTCCCTTTAGGCGTTTTAGGAGTAATTTTTGAAAGTAGGCCAAATGTAGTAATTGAAATTGCTTCTTTAGCTATAAAGTCTGGAAATGGCTTAGTTATGAGAGGTGGTAGTGACTGTATTGAAACTAATTTAGCTCTATTCAAACTTGTTTCTGAATCTTTGAAAGAATCTGGATTACCAGAAAAATCAATGTATTTCTTAGATTTCACTGACAGAAAAGCTGTAAACGTTCTTCTATCCATGGATAACTATATAGATCTTTTGATTCCTAGAGGATCAGCTTCACTTGTAAATTTAGTTAATGAAAATGCTAAAATGCCTTCTATAACAGGAGGGGTTGGAGTATGTCATACTTATGTAGATAGTAAAATTGATACTGAACTTGCGCTTAGTGTTTTAGACAATGCAAAAACTCAAAATACTTCTGTTTGCAACGCAATGGATACAGTACTAATTCATAAAGATTCAGTCGATTTGATCCAACCTTTATTTAGTCTTTTATTAGAAAAAAATGTTGATATAAGAGCAGATAAAGAATCTTATGATAATTTCAATAATAAGTCCAAAATCAAATTAGCATCATCATCAGATTTCGGAGAAGAATTTCTTGATTTAATAGTAAGTGTTAAAACTGTTGAAAATATTGATGAGGCTATAAAACATATAGAAAAATATGGATCAAAGCACTCAGAAGCAATTATTACTGAAGATTATAATGTAGCAAAATATTTCTTAAATAAAGTTGATGCATCTGCAGTTTTCCATAATACATCTACAAGATTTAATGATGGTTTTGAACTTGGATTAGGCGCTGAAGTTGCAGTTTCAACTGATAAGCTTCATGCTAGAGGACCGATGGGTATTAACGACTTAATGACATACAAATGGGTAGTTTCTGGAAAAGGTCAACTCAGGAAATAAATAAATGGATAAATTAATAAAAATTTTTGTTCCAGCTTCATCTGCCAATCTTGGTGCTGGTTTTGATGTTGTTGGAGTATGTTTAGATATATGGAATGAAATAAAAATTAAAGAGGAAAAGTTTTCTATTGATATTGAAGGATATGGAAGTAAATCCATTTCCAAAAATAAAGATAATCTTATTTATAATTCATACTTGAAAACATCAGAGATACATGGTTTTAAAGAAAAAGAAATTTCTATTAAATGCAACAACTCAATTCCAATTTCTGGAGGACTTGGAAGTAGTTCTTCTGCAGTGATTGCAGGCATATATGCTGCATACGCAATCAATAAAATAGAAATTAACACAGATGATATTTTTCAAATAGCTTCAGATATAGAGTCTCATCCAGATAATGTAGGTCCAGCTATATTTGGAGGCATAACCATAGGATTTAATGACTTAGAAAAATGGTTTATAAGTAGTGTTAGCTATAATAAAAATCTTAAATTTATATCTTTTGTTTCAGATCAAAAAATATTTACAAATGAGTCAAGAAAAGCTTTACCAAAAGAAATTTCTAGAAAAGATGCTGTATATAATATTTCAAGAGCTTCGTTACTAATAAATTCATTAAGCTCAAATAATTTTGATCTCTTGAAGTATGCATTTCAAGATAAACTTCATGAGCAATATAGAACTCCGTCTATAAAGGGTTATCAAACTATAAGTAATGCTGCTATGAATGCAGGTGCTATTTCAACATATTTATCAGGATCAGGCCCAACTATTTCAGCAGTATCCTTAAATAAAGAGGTCACTATAAATTATGAGATGTTAGACGCAGCAAATAAACTAGGATTGGGAGGAAAAGGTTTTATATCTAGTATTTCAGATAAAGGAGCTTACATAGTTGAATAAAAAAATTGTAGTCCAAAAATATGGAGGAACCTCAATTGGCGATGTTGAAAAATTAAAACTAATCGCAAAAAAAATAGTTGAAAAAAAAACAGAAGGATTTTCTCCTGTTGTTGTTGTATCGGCAATGGGAAAAACTACAGATGAACTTGTTGATATGTCTGAAAAAGTTACTTTCAATAAAGTAAAGCCAGACCTGAGAGAAAAAGATACATTACTTTCAACAGGAGAACTAGTTTCTGCAACATTGCTGGCTATGTCAATTAAATCTTTAAATGTTGATGTATTAAGTTTATCTGGTCAACAAGCAGGAATTCTAACTGATCAAATTCATGGTTCGGCAAGAATTTCTGATATTAATACCGAAAGAATGATGAAGGAAATAAACGATGACAAAATTTTGATTATCGCGGGTTTCCAAGGTATAAATAATCAAGGAGATATAACAACTTTAGGTAGAGGAGGGTCTGATACAACAGCTGTAGCGCTTGCAGCAGCTTTAAGTGCAGATGTATGCGAAATATTTACTGATGTAGAAGGAATATACACCACAGATCCTAGAATCGTAAATCAAGCAAGAAAACTAGAATATATAAATTATGAGGATATGCTTGAAATGGCAGTTTTGGGAGCAAAAATGCATCCTAGATCAATTGAACTTGCTTCTGTATACAATGTTCCTGTTTATGTAGCAGGAACATTTTCTAAAAAAAAGGGAACACTTATTACAAAAGGAGATGATATGGAGAACAATAAAACTGTAACGGGTATAGCTATTGATAAAAATGTCTCAAAAGTAACTATAAAAAAAATAAAGAATCAGCCAGGCACAGCAGCTTCAATTTTGAAACCATTATCAGATCAATCTATAAGTATTGATATCATTGTACAAAATATACCAATGGATGGTTATATTGATTTTTCATTTTCTGTATCTGATGATGATCTTGAGCGAGTTTATGATATTTTGATGTCTCAAAGTAATTTAGAATTTGAGGAAGTTATTCAAGGTAAAGGGTTTGCAAAAATAAGCTTAGTGGGAACAGGTATGCAAAATGCACCAGGATATGCAACAGAGATGTTTAATGCCTTAGGTGAAGAA
>JAZANE010000068.1:0-7905 GCA_036228785.1 Chloroflexota bacterium | reverse complement strand
TGATCAATCAAAAAATCATCTATTTGAACTTCTCTAACTGGGCCTTCTCCGTCACTGCTAAATGCATTGGAATAATTTGTACCCATTTTAAATTTACCCTGAGTAATTGAAATCATTTCATTCATTTTTATTTCACCTGAAGCTTTTTTCAAGTTAAAATCAAAATGTATTTTTGTTTGTTTATTTTCTTTTTTTGATCTACTGGGGCTACAACAGTTTTTTTCTGACATTGTTCTTTTCTCTAGTTATTTACTTTAAATAAATTTATGTCTATATTACATATATCACTAATAGGGAGTAAAGATATGAAAATAGAATCAATTAATACATATGTTGTTGATGCTGGATGGAGACCTTGGCAATTTACTGAAATTATTACAGATTCGGGAATAACAGGTTATGGTGAAATGTCTGATGGAAGAAATCCTTGGGGTATAGTTGGCTCAGTTGAAGACTTTAAGCCATTATTAATTGGTAGAGATCCATTGAATATACAGGCAATTTATTGGGACTTACAAAGAATGGCTATTCAATCTAAGGGAGGAATTGCATTAAAAGCTATTGCAGGAATTGAGCTAGCACTTTGGGATATAAAAGGTAAGTACCATGGCGTTCCTGTGTATGATTTGTTTGGAGGCAAGGTCAGAAATAAACAAAAAATTTATTGGTCTCATTGTGGAACATCAAGAGCAAGAAGTTATGAACAATTAGGTGTAGATCCTCTAAATTCAAGAAAAGATATTATCAATTTAGGTAAAGAGGTGATGAATAAAGGATATACATCATTGAAGACAAACATAATAGTTAGGCCTGATTCTCCATTGAGTAATCCTCCTGATAGTACCTATGTATTTTTTGGAGGTTTTGGAGGAGGATTTGGTACAACAGATCAAGGGTTAGAATATACCTCAGACGGACAAACATTTATAAATTATGAGCTTCTTGATGTTATTGAAGATCATATTAGCGCACTTCAAGAAGGTTCTGAAGGAAAAGTTACAATTGGACTAGACTTAAACTTTAACTTTAAACCTCAAGCGGTCAAAAAGATTTGTAAGCTTTTAGAAAAATATAATATGATGTGGGTTGAAATTGATATGTATGAACCAGATGGACTAAGAGAAATAACAGATTCTACTGATGTTCCAATAACCTCGGGTGAAAATCTTCTTGGAATAACTGATTATAGACCATATTTTGATAAAAGAGCAATGGATGTAGCTATGATAGATATTCCATGGCAAGGCTTCATAAACTCTAAAGAAGTAGCAGCTTTAGCTGCAAGTCACCAAATAAATATAGCCCCTCATAACTATTATTCTCATCTATCAACAATGATATCTCTAAATCTATGTGCAAATGTTCCTAATGTAAGAATAATGGAAATAGATATTGATGATGTTCCTTGGAAGGATGAAATGATAGGAGGTCCATTAAATATAAAAAATGGCGTAGTTGATATACCTGAAGGACCGGGATGGGGTGTTAATATTGATACAAAGGTGTTAGAAAATCATCCATGGCAAAAAGGTAAAGGACCAGGATATACAAATAGCAAATAAGCATTTGATAATAAAAACTAGTTAACTGAAGGTGAAAAATGGAAATGAGAGCAAATAAAGTAAAAGAAAAACTACAAAATGGAGAAAGAGCTTATATAGCCGCGGGTAATTCTCATGCAAGTGATATTGATGCATTTGGAAATGCTGCTGTAGAAGCAGGTATTGATGGTATTTGGCTAGAGGGAGAACATGGTTTGGTAGGTCCAAACAATATAGGAGATCTAACTAGAGCTTGTGATCTATGGGGCCTTACTTCAGTCGTTAGAATAAATGAAAATTCACAAGGACAAATCTACAGAACATTAGATTTGGGAGCACAAGGTATTGTTGTTCCTCACGTCAATACAAAAGAAGAAGCAGAAAATGTAGTCGCAGGAGGAAGGTTTGCTCCAATAGGACAAAGAGGTATGACTACTTCAAGACAAGGATATGGAGTCCCAAATTTTCTAGAAATTGCAAATGATAAAAGTTTGTTAGTCATACTTATTGAGGATATAGTTGCATATAACAATCTTGATTCTATTCTAGAGGTTGATGATATAGATGTATTCTTTGTCGCTCCAGGTGATTTTGCACAATCGATGGGTTACATCAATGATATGGGGAATAAGGAAGTTACATCTACAATTGATAATGCATTGAAAAAAATAATAGATTCCGGCAAAACAGCTGGCACAATGTGCAATTTGTCAAATACTAATAAGTTTGCAAGAATGGGTGTTCAATTTCTATTTGCAGGAACAGGAGAATGGATGGCTAATGGAGCAAAGCAGTTCGTAAACGAAGGAGAAAGTTAAATTTGAATAAAAAAATTAAAGTTTTTTTTCTTCTAGCTTTTTTTATTATTTTTGGATGTAGAGGTGGAGGAGCAGACCCTTCAAGTAATGCATCAATTCCAATAATAGAACCCACTCCTTCTAGTATGTATTGTCAGAATCAATACTATGTTGAATCCTATCCACAAATTGAAGATTTAAGCCTAAATGAACTTATAAGTGATGGGTCAGGAATAGATTATTTTATTCTTGAAGAAGGGGATTCTGAAAAACCAGATATAAATTATTTAGTTACAGCTCGATATACAGGTTGGCTTGAAAATGGTTGCGTTTTTGATTCATCTTATACAAGAAATAGCTCATCCGTGTTTCCATTATCAAGAGTAATTCAGGGCTGGCAATTAGGAATAAATAAAATTGGAAAAAATGGAAAAATTTTTATAAAAATTCCTCCTGACTTAGGATACGGATTACAAGGAGCTCCTCCTAGAATTCCAGGGAATAGTACTCTATATTTTTATGTTGAATTAGAAGATATTCAAACTATAGAAGATTATGTAAAAGAACAAGAAGAAACAATTAACGAAAAAAAGTAAGAAATAATGGCTAATCCAAAAATAAAAGATATTCAAGTTATATTAACTGAACCAGATAATATAAGACTTGTTATAGTAAAAATCATAACTGATCAAGATGGTTTGTACGGAGTTGGATGTGCGACATTTACTCAAAGACCAAACCCTGTTTTATCTGCTATTGAGGACTATCTTAAGCCTTTCTTAATTGGAACTGAAGTAAATAATATAGAAGATATATGGCAATCCTCATACGTATCTTCTTACTGGAGAAATGGGCCTGTTTTAAATAATGCTCTATCTGGAATAGATCAAGCTTTATGGGATATAAAAGGAAAAATGGCTAATCTACCTGTATACGATTTGCTAGGTGGAAAAACAAGAGAAGCGGCTGCAGTTTATGTTCATACTTCTGGAGATACTGAAGAAGAAGTAGGAGATCAAATGCAATCATATATTGAACAAGGCTTCCATCACATAAGAGTTCAGATTTCTACACCAGGTTACGCAACCTATGGAAATAAATCTGCGAAAACAGGAAATCAAACAGTAAACAACAAAGATCCTCTTGTTGGCCCTATTCCAATAACTCAAAGAATTAAGAATTATGATGATAAAAAACTTTATGCCCATCCTGGTGGTGTTTTTGAGCCAAAACCTTATATGAAATCAGCTATTTCATTGTTTGAATACATAAGAAATAGATTTGGATATGGAGTTGAAATACTTCATGATGTTCATGAAAGAATACCCCCTATTTTAGGAGTTTGGTTTGCTAAGGAAGTTGAAAAATATCAACTGTTTTTTCTTGAAGATCTTTTTAGTCCAGAAGATAATCAGTACTTTAAAATGGTTAGAAATCAAACCTCTACACCAATTGCAATGGGTGAATTGTATAGTTCTCCGCATGAAATTATTCCAATGTTACAAGATAGACTGATAGATTTTATTAGAATTCATATATCTGATATTGGAGGAATCTCCCCAGCAAGAAAAATTGCAGCTATGGGAGAAATAATGGGCATAAGGACTGCATGGCATGGACCAGGAGATACTTCTCCAGTTGGACACGCTGCTAATCTTGCTTTAGACATCAGTACTTATAATTTTGGAATTCAAGAGTACTCAATATTTGGAGAAAATACAAAAGAAGTATTTCCAGGATGCCCTGAAGTTAAAGAAGGAATGATGTGGCCAAACTCTAAACCTGGACTTGGGATAGATATAGATGAGAAACTTGCCAAAAAATTTCCTTTCAAAGAAAGAGAATATGGTGGCGCTTGGGATACAGTAAGAAGAGCTGATGGGTCCGTAGTTAGACCCTAAACAAAATAACCGTTAAGTTCAGTTATATTTTTCTTATTTTCATATGAAAGTTTACCGTTAACAAAAACTTTTCTTACACCGGCAGAAAGAACTTCAGGATCCTCAAACGTTGCTTGATCATTGATTTCATCAGTATCGAAAATAACTAAATCAGCAAAATTATTCTGTTTGATTTCGCCCCTACCTTTTAATCCAATCTTATCAGCAGGAAATTTTGTCATTCTGTTTATCAATAGCTCTAATGGAATATTAAACCTTCTTCTTAAGCGACCAAGAATCCTAGTGAAGCATCCGTATGCTCTAGGATGAATTACTTGACCTGTTGGGACTGAATCTGATCCAACTAAATAGTCTGGCCTTTGAAGTAAATTCATAATATCTTCCTCAACCTGTCTCCATTTAGAAATACTTGCCGGAGGAATAACTCTAAAGCCACAATTTAACTCTGTTTTCAACATAACTTCCATAACATGTTGAATAGGAGACAAACCATCAATTTCTGCTGCATCTGTTACACTCAAACCGGCATATTCTTTCATTTCTTCATTTCCTATGGATGTCCACATTGCACCTTCAATATCGTGCCTTGGAGAGTTCTTTAGGAGTTCTTGTTCCCAAAATTCTCTTTGAGATTTATCCCTGAGAATATTCATAATATTGCCTACTCCTCCTTTATGAAATCCTCCTGGAAAAAATATCAATGGGATAGTGCAACCAACAGGATAAGAGTAAGTCTCCATAGTAATATCTATACCCTCATTTTTTGCCTTATCTACAGGTTCAAGAAGTTGATCAATCTGACCAGCGTTTTGTTCTACAGTTCTATAATGCTCAACTAACAATGGTACTTCAGATTTACGAGCCACCTCAATTGCCTCAAGTATACCCCCATTAGCAAATGCTCTGTGTTTTTCATGGCTTCTCAAATGAACAGAATAAACTTTATTTTTAGAAGCAGCAATTTTTGATAGTTCAATTAGTTCATCAGTATCAGAAAAAGTTTGAGGATAATAGTCTAGACCAGTTGAAAATCCTGCAGCACCTTCCTCAAAAGCTTTTTCAAGATTATATTTAGCTTTTTTCATTTTTTCTCCTCTGAGAGGAACATCATCCATTCCACATAACTCTAATCTCAAAGGTCCATGGCCTGCAAAAACAGCAACGTTACATTTACTCTTTTTATGATAAAAATTCTTAGCTTGATCAAAAGAAGTTCCATCAAAATCTTCTGGCGGATAACCAAGGATACCTGATAAATAGTTAATATGTTCAGCTGATTTATTTTTGCTCAAAGGTACAATACCTATTCCATCAGGAGAAAGAATTTCAGTTGTTACACCTTGAGAAATTCCGTAAATATGTTGAGGGTTCCTTAGAATATCAAAATCTGCATGCGAATGAGTATCTATAAATCCAGGAGAAATTGCTAAACTTTCTGCATCTATAATTTCTTTAGCCTTCGCATCCTGTAAATCACCTATCTGAGAAATTTTATCCGAATTAATAGCAATATCAGTTTTTTTGGGTAACGATCCAGACCCATCATAAACCATTCCATTCTTAATAATTAAATCAAACATTCAAGCCGCCAAAGTTAAAATTTTCAATAATCCATTTATACTATATTACATAATAAAATAAACAAACATTAATAATGGTCACAGAAGAAAATTCTAAGAGTAAAAAATATAATCCTGAAGAAGTTGAAAAAAAGTGGCAAAATATCTGGAAAAAAGATGACATTTACAAAACCCCAGATAAATTAGATTCAAAACAAAATTGGTATGCATTATCAATGTTTCCCTATCCTTCTGGGGATTTGCATATAGGACATTGGTTTGCTTTTGCTCCTGCAGATGCTCATGCAAGATTTAAACGCTTATCAGGCTATAATGTCATGCATCCTCAAGGATTTGATGCTTTTGGCCTTCCTGCAGAAAATGCAGCTATTCAAAGAAATATAAACCCCAAAAAGTGGACCTTCGATAATATTCAAAATATGCAAAAACAATTTGAGATGATGGGAAATTCTTATGATTGGAATAGAAAATTAGTAACCTGTACCCCT
This sequence comes from Chloroflexota bacterium, assembly GCA_036228785.1. Lineage (GTDB taxonomy): Bacteria > Chloroflexota > Dehalococcoidia > Lucifugimonadales > Lucifugimonadaceae > TMED-70. The sequence continues at coordinate 1,598 of JAZANE010000068.1, read as the reverse complement.
GAATATTACAAATGGAACCAAAAATTCTTTATAGATATGTATAAAAATGGTCTAGCTTACAGAAAAAACGGACCTGTTTGGTGGGATCCAATAGATCAAACAACTTTAGCAAATGAACAAGTAGTTGATGGAAAATCAGAAAGATCAGGAGCTGAAGTTGAAAAAAAGATGATGCCTCAATGGTACTTCAAGATTACAGATTATGCTGAAGAATTGCTTAACATGAGTGATTTAGAATGGCCAGAAAAAATCAAACAAATGCAAAAAAATTGGATAGGTAAATCAGAAGGGGTAACTATAAATTTCAATATAGAAAATTCCAAAGAAAAAATTAGTACTTTTACCACAAGAATTGATACCGTATTTGGAGTAACTTTTGTGGTTTTGGCTCCTGAGCATCCAATTTTAAGGAAATTAAATATTGATAAAAATAAAGATGTTAGTGAATATATTTCAAACTCTCAAAAATTATCTGAAATTGACAGGACATCGACTGTACGAGAAAAAACAGGAGTTAAGACTAATATATTATGTATTAATCCTATGAATAATGAGAGGAGTCCTGTGTTTGTTGGAGACTATGTCTTATCTTCTTATGGTACAGGAGCAGTAATGGGAGTCCCAGCTCATGATGAAAGAGATTTTATTTTTGCAAAAAAATATAACCTTCCTATAAGATTAGTAATTTCACCTGATGGCTCAAAAAATATCAAATTAGAAAATGCTTATACTGAAAGTGGAATACTAGTTAATTCAGGGGATTTTGATGGGATTGATAATGAACAGGCTAAAAAAAATATAGCTAATCTTATTGAAAACAAAAAATTTGGAGAAAAAACTATCACTTATCATCTCAGAGATTGGCTAATCTCTAGACAACGATATTGGGGAACTCCTATACCTATTTTTTATAATGATAATGATGAGATTATTCCTGTAGAAGAAGAGATGCTGCCAGTACTTCTACCTGATGTAAAAGAATTCATGCCCACAGGGCAATCTCCTCTAACTCTTGATGAAAATTTTCTTTATTTTTATCATCCTAAATATGGAAAATTAAGAAGAGAAACAGACACAATGGATACATTTATGGATTCATCATGGTATCACTTAAGATTTGCGAGTCCAGGATCAATAGATGAACCTTTCGAAAAACATAGAATATCTAATTGGTCTCCTGTAGATCAATATATGGGTGGAGCAGAACATGCCGTGATGCATCTTTTATATGCAAGGTTTTTTAATAAAGTATTAAGAGATTTAGGATATATTGATTTTGATGAACCTTATAAGAGACTATTTAACCAAGGAGTTATGCTTGCTAGGCATATGAAAATTTCTAAAAGGAATAATCCTCTAAATCCTGAACCTTTAGTAAAACAATATGGTGCAGATTCAGTTAGAGCATACTTGATGTTTTTAGGTCCATGGGATAGAGGTGGAGATTGGTCAGATTCAGGTATAAATGGTGTTTTCAGGTGGCTTCATAGAATTTGGGAACTATGTAATTTTGAGTTTACTGAAAAAGAATTAAGCGATGAAGAATCAAAAAAGTTAATTCAAATTAGTAACTTGACTACAAAGAATATTTTAGAAGA
>JAZANE010000067.1:0-2817 GCA_036228785.1 Chloroflexota bacterium | reverse complement strand
AAATCTCAGAATTTATTGGAGCTTATCAAGATAGAGCTCCTCTCTCTTCCTTCAGAGGAAACTAAAATGCAGGAAATAAAAATATTAGCAATCTTGAGCTTAGTGTATTTTGTCTCATTTAGCTTTATAACACTAATAAATATATTGATCAAAAATAATCATATTATTAGAACTCTAAATCTTAAGTCTAAGTTTAATTCTCAAAACACTTTATTTTACGGTTTTATTCTTGCGTTAATAGGAACACTTTCTTCTTTATATCTTTCTGAGATAAAAGATTTAGAACCATGTAAATATTGTTGGTTTGAAAGAGTTTTTTTATTCCCATTAGTGTTAATTTTTTTCGTTAGTTGGGTCAAAAAAAATAATTTTGGAATAATTATTTCTATACCTTTTATTATTTCCGGAATATTACTAACTTTATATCACTACTGGATACAACTTTTTCCTCCAGATGAGACTTGTGATGTAATAAGTTGCTCAAGTCCATATATCTGGGAATTAGGATTTATTTCTATTCCATTAATGGCTTTTTTTAACTTTTTTGGATTACTATTAATATTAATAAATTACAAATTAATTGGAGAAAAATAATAATGAAAATTAAGACAATTGTATTTTTGTTAACAATTTTTATTTTTTCATGTTCAGGTTCTGACTATAACTTTACTGAAGTTACCATAAAAGGTGGAAGCTTACCAGATTATAATCGAAATATTGAAGATGCTGCAGTGGGGGCTTTTGCTCCTGTTCCAACAGGAGTTGACTTAAACTCTGAACCCATAACAGTCACAACAAGAAGAGGTCTAGAAGAAAAAAAGGCGTCTATTATTGTTTTTTTGGCTCACTGGTGTTCACATTGCCAAAGAGAAGTCCCTATGATTCAAAAGTTCATAAATACTAATGGTTATCCAAATAATATAAACATATTTGGAGTTGCAACGCATATAGATAAAAATAGAAACAACTATCCTCCTGATAGCTGGTTAGAAAGGGAACAATTTAATATACCAACAATTTTTGACGATGAAAATAACTCTATTGCTGATTCTTTTGGGTTGAGTGCATTTCCTTTTTGGGTCTTCCTGAATCCAGATGGAACAGTTTATATGAGACATGCAGGATCATTATCTGAAGATCAATTTACTCAGGTGATGACAGCAGGAAATCTTTTAGAGTAAATTTATGTACCATTACGAAGTAAAAATTTTATATAAAGATAATGTTAATGATCCTCAAGGTCTAACAATAACTGAATCGGCAAATCGAATTGGATTTAATGGTATAAAAAGTATTCGATCAGGAAAAATTTTCATAGTTGAAATAGAATCTGATTCACTAGAGAATGCAGAAAATTCAGTTACAGAAATATCAGATAAATTGCTTTCTAACCCTATTATAGAAAAGTTTTCTATAGAAAAACTATAAAGAGCCTTTAGTTGATGCTATTGAATCAGCTCTTCTTGGATCAATAGAAGCAGCTTCTCTTAGAGCTCTAGAAAATGTCTTAAATGAAGACTCTAAAATATGATGATGATTTGTACCAGATAACATTCTTAAATGAATTCCAAATCTACCATTAGCCGATAGAGATTCATAAAAATGTTTACCCATTTCTAATGAGAATTCTCCTTCATTATCAGATATCCCCATATCTATTACTGAGTAACCTCTACCAGATAAATCTAATGCTACGGTACATAGAGCTTCATCTAGTAAACAGGTCTTATCACCCATTCTCAATATACCAAATCTATCTCCTAAGGCATCATCAATGCACATTCCTAGAACGATTGCAGTATCTTCAATTATATGATGCGTTCCTGTCTCTAAATCGCCTTCAATTGATGCTTTTATATCTATCAACCCATGCCTAGCGATTTGATCAATCATATGATTAAGCATTCCCACAGGAGATTTTATGTCAGAAACACCTTTACCATCCAGATTTATTTCTATAGAAATTTGAGTTTCCCCAGTAGTTCTAGTTTTTTTAGATTTTCTTTCAATATTCATAATTTTATTTATATCATTAAATCAACAAATCTAGCTCTTGCAATAATTTACGAGTTTGATCAGGTGTTCCTGCAGAAATTCTTAATGAATTATCAATAAATTGATTTGAAAATTTTCTTACAAATATACCTTTGCTTGCTAATCCTTCAAATATTTCTTTAGCATTTAATTTTCCTAAATCACAAAGCACAAAATTTGCATTAGATTTATATACTGTAATACCATTTTTTTTCTTCAAAAAACTATATATCAGATCTTTTTGCTCCATAATAATTTTTACTTTTTCGTATAGTTTTTCCTTATTTTTGATAGCTTCAATTGCTACAAATTCAGCTGCTGAATTTATATTATATGGTTGCTTTATCTGTATTATTCTCTTTATAATCTCAGTATTAGTAATCGCATATCCTAATCTTAATCCAGCTAAACCTGCCCATTTAGAAAAAGATCTTATTATTATCAAATTTTCAAAATCATCAATTAGATTCATATATGATTGTCCACAAAATTCAAAATAAGTTTCATCAACAACAACAATTATATTTTGCTTAAGTAAATATATTAATTCATCTTTTTCTACAATATTTCCAGTAGGATTGTTAGGAGATGCGATAAAAATCATTTTAGTTTTATCATCCAATATCTTTGTTATTCCATCCAAATTAAGCCCAAAATCTTTTCCCCTTTTGACTGAAACAACTTCTGCTCCTTGTATTTTTGCAAAAAACTCATACATTCCAAAAGTAGGTTGAGCATCTATTAATTTATCATTTGGTTCTAAAAATAATCTTATTAGTATAT